>JAGRJL010000132.1:7553-16260 GCA_020442775.1 Lysobacterales bacterium
CCGTCGGAGAGCACGAAACCATCGCGGTCGATGTCCCAGGGACGGCTGGCACCAGTCGGATCGTCATTGCGCGAAGACAGCGCTCTGGAGGATATGAATCCTCCGACCGCCAACGGCGTGGTTGCGTGTTCGGCACCGCCGGCGATCATCACATCGCAATCACCGTGACTGATCAGCCGAGCCGCCAGACCGATGTTGTGGGTCGCGGTGGTGCAGGCGGTCACGGTCGCGATGTTGGGCCCTTTCAGACCCAGCAGTATCGATAGATGGCCAGAGATCATGTTGATGATCGTGCTCGGCACAAAGAACGGCGAGATCCGTCGCGGCCCGCCGCTGGCATAAGCTTCGTGGGTCTTCTCGATGGTGCCGATGCCGCCGATACCGGCGCCGACTGCGACCCCGACCTGGGCCGGGTCGAGTTGCTCGATATCGAGCCCGCTGTCCTCCCAGGCCTGCCGCCCAGCGGCAATTCCGTAGAGGATGAACGGGTCCATCTTCTTGACGTCCTTGGGCGACACGTACAGCGCCGGATCCAGATCGCGCACTTCGCCACCAAAGCGGGTGGCAAACTGGCTGGTATCGAAGTGGGTGAGCGGTCCGATGCCGCTGTTGCCCTCGGTGACGTTGCGCCAGGCCGTGGCGAGATCGTTACCAACAGGCGAAACGATGCCCATGCCGGTCACGACGATACGACGTTTTCCGCTCATGCGAGTCTGATCCATGGTCTGACTCGCTCAAGTGCGAGTCATCGATAGAAAGAAGCGACGGTGGCGCGCAGGCGCGAACGCACCGCGGGTGACGGCGGGGAATCCCCGCCGCAAGTCCAGCTTTCAGCGACTTCCGACTTAGGAAGCGTGCGCCTTGACGTAGTCAACGGCCTGCTGAACGGTGGTGATCTTCTCGGCCTCTTCGTCCGGAATTTCGCACTCGAACTCTTCTTCCAGGGCCATGACCAATTCCACCGTGTCGAGGGAATCGGCACCCAGGTCGTCAACAAAAGACGCGGGCATGGTGACCTGCTCTTCCTTGACGCTCAGACGTTCAATCACGATCTTCTTGACGCGTTCTTCGATGGTGCTCATGAGTGTGGGTATCCTCCCAAAGGGCTTTTAGGAAAACGCGCCAAGGACGCGTGATGGGTGCGCGATTGTAGTGGAAGCCTGCAGGCCGGGCTACGGCAAATGCCAACAACCGGCTGCGAGCCTAACTACCTGGAAACAAAATCTGCGTTAAGTGAGGGGCCAAAGCGGTCAGATTGACGCTCAGGCCATGTACATGCCGCCGTTGACGTGCAGAGTTTCGCCGGTGATGTAGGCCGCCGCCGGAGAAACCAGAAAGGCCACTGCATGGGCGATGTCGCTGGCCTGACCCATTCGCCCCAGCGCAATCCGCGAGAGCATCTGCTCGCGACCTGCCTCGGGCAGGTCTCGGGTCATGTCGGTCTCGATGAAGCCCGGCGCCACCACGTTCACGGTGATCCCGCGGCTTCCTACCTCCTGCGCCAGCGATTTGGAGAAGCCAATCATGCCGGCCTTCGCCGCGGCATAGTTGGACTGCCCCGGATTGCCGGTCAGTCCGATCACTGAGGCGATGTTGACGATCCGGCCAGCGCGCGCCTTCAGCATTGCTCGCATCACCGCCCGGCAGGTGCGATAGACACCGCCCAGGTTGGTGTCGATGACCGCCTGCCAGTCGCCCGGATTCATCCGCATCAGCAACTGATCACGAGTGATTCCGGCGTTGTTGACCAACGCATCGATGCGACCGTGGCGTTTGAGCAGATCAGCGATCACGCGATCGACCTGCTCGGCGTCAGCGATATTGAGAGCCAGTCCTTCGCCCGACTCACCGCAACGTTCGCCGATCGCCTGTGCGCCGCCCTCGCTGGTCGCGGTGCCGATCACATACCAGCCCTGCGCAATCAGGGTCTCGGCAATCGCCTGACCGATGCCGCGGCTGGCGCCGGTCACCAGCGCGATGGGCTTGCTCGCTTCGGTTTGTTCGCTCATGTCCACTGCTCCTGTGCCGCCTGCATTTGATCGGCGGTTCCCAGCGCGAATCCCTGCGCTGCGTTCATGCCGCGCTTGCACAGACCCAGCAACACCTTGCCGGGACCGCACTCGGCGACGCGATCGACCCCGCGAGCGCTCATCTCGTTCATGCAATCGACCCAGCGCACCGGCCGGTACAGTTGCTCGACCAGCGCCCGACGGATCTCATCAGCGGACTCATGAGTCTGCGCATCGACGTTGTGCAAAACCGGAATCGCGGGTACGGCCAGCTCAACCTCAGCGAGCGCTTCGGCCAGCCGCTCGGCCGCCGGCTTCATCAGCGCGCAGTGCGAGGGCACGCTCACTGGCAGCGGCATCACTCGCTTCACGCCACGGGCGTTCAGTTCTTCGCGCGCCCGCTCCACGGCGGTGGCATGGCCAGCGATCACGATCTGCCCGGCGCTGTTGAGATTGGCAGCAGAAACCACCTCGTCCCTCGCGACCTGGGCACAGACCTCATTGATCAGATCTTCTTCGGCGTTGAGCACGACAGCCATCGCGCCGACACCGGCCGGGACCGCCTGCTGCATCGCTGAACCACGCAGACGCACCAGCTTCGCGGCTGCTTCCAGACTGAGGACGCCCGCGGCGACCAGGGCGCTGTATTCGCCCAGCGAATGGCCAGCCAGCACCGAAGGCTGCGCACCGCCCTTTTGCTGCCACAGCCGCCACAGCGCCACGCTGGCGGCGAGCAGGGCCGGCTGGGTGTTGGTGGTCGCGTTGAGATCGGCTTCCGGGCCCTGCTGGGACAGCGCCCAGAGGTCAACATCAATCGCGGCACTGGCGCGATCAAAACAGTCCCGCACCACGACCTCATCGGCATATTCAGACAACATGCCCATTGCCTGGGAGCCCTGCCCAGGAAAAACAAAAGCCAGCATGATTTCCTCCCACGCGATCGGCAATCATGCCCATGCGAATCGCGGCAAAGCCAACAACAGCGTTTCGAATTACAAACGAACCAGCGCCGAGCCCCAGGTGAAGCCGCCGCCGAAGGCTTCCAGCAGCAACAACTGCCCTTCCTTCACCTGCCCGCTGCGGACACCGTGATGGAGCGCCAGCGGAACCGAGCCCGAGGAAGTATTGCCGTGCTTGTTGACGGTCACCACCACCCGATCCATCGGCATCTTCAGATGTTCGGCAGTGGCCTTGATGATGCGCAGATTGGCCTGATGCGGAATCAGCCAGTCGACCGCTGATTTCTCCAGGCCGGCCGCTTCCAGGGTCTCGTCTACAATCCGCGCGAGGGTACGTACCGCCACCCGGAACACTTCGTTGCCGGACATCAGGACGCGCACGCCGTGATTGGGCTCGTCCTTGAAACCCACCGACACCCCGACCGGGTTGTGCAGCAGATGACGGTAAGAGCCGTTGGCGTGAATGTGCGTGGAGATCACGCCCTCTCGCTGATCAGCCCGGAGCACCACCGCGCCGGCGCCGTCACCAAACAGCACGCAGGTGCCGCGGTCATTCCAGTCGAGCATTCGCGAGAGGGTCTCGGCGCCAACCACCAGCGCGGTCTTGGCCGCGCCGGACTTGACGAATTTCTCCGCCACGCTGAGCGCGTAGATGAACCCGGTGCAAGCGGCATTGACGTCAAAGGCCGGGCATTCCTTGATCCCCAGGCGATCCTGCAACAGGCAGGCAGTGCTGGGGAAGATCACATCCGGCGTGGTGGTGCCGACGATGATCAGATCGATCTCTGAAGGGTCCACGCCAGCAGCAGCCAGCGCTTCACGCGCCGCGCCTTCGGCCAGATCGCAGGTGGTTTCACCGTCCCGGGCGATATGTCGCTGCTCGATCCCGGTGCGTTCGCGGATCCACGCATCAGAGGTCTCGATGCGTTTTTCCAGATCGGCGTTGGTAACCACCTGCTCCGGCAGGCAAGCACCCAGACCGATGATTCGCGCTTCAGCCACGCCGCCTCCTAGTTACCTCGGATATCGACCGGCACACCGCCTGACGGCGGTGTGAAACTCAGGCTTCGGTGTCGATCTCGGGCACCGAGCGATCAATCACCTTGCGACCACGGTAGTAGCCGTCCTTGGTGATGTGATGACGCAGGTGGGTCTCGCCGCTGGTCGGGTCGACCGACAGGGTCGGCGCCTTCAGGGCATCGTGGGACCGGCGCATGCCGCGCTTGGACGGGGACTTGCGGCTTTTTTGCACAGCCATGGTGTTCTCTCCAATTTCAAACCAGATTATTGCGACCGCCAGCGGCGGCTAGTTGCGTAAGTTCTTCAGTGCTGCAAACGGCCCCAGATCGGCCGGGTCGCGAGCC
Organism: Lysobacterales bacterium; assembly: GCA_020442775.1. Lineage (GTDB taxonomy): Bacteria > Pseudomonadota > Gammaproteobacteria > Xanthomonadales > SZUA-5 > SZUA-5. Next base: position 11,886 of record JAGRJL010000132.1, read on the forward strand.
TCATAATGGATCGGCTCATCATCCCCCGGCTTTTTCGGCACCGCCGGCAGTGCCAACAGCAGCTCGTCCTCAATCAGATCGCTGGGTCGAATTCGACCGTCGCCATCGAGTTCCGTCGGCTCCCAGCTTTCAGGCAAAGCCGCCGCGTCGGCGTCGTCGCGCACCGGACTCAGTACGGTATCGATATCGACCGGAAACTCGAACGCCTCCAGCGATCGCTGACACTGCAGCGTCAGCCGCGTGGACGCCTCCACTCGAACGCTGCTCAAACCCAGTTCGCCCCGCTCAAAGCTCAGTCGGTAAGTCACCTTGCCGACAGCTTCATGGACTGCCTCGGCCAACCGCGGCAGCGAGGCGACCTCGACTTCCCCTTCCATCACCCGACCAGCCTGTACGGCGCGAGCGAAGTCCAGCAAATCGAAGATCGAGGCGAACATAAGCTGTCAATTGTCCTTCGCCCGAGCAAGTCGTGTCAATTGTTTCCATCAAAACCCGCACCAACGATGCCGCCCGCGCGGAAAATCCTTATCCTACGCAGCACCAACCACTGACGACGACCGATCATGGGCTGCCAAACCTTCGACGCCTCTCATCCGCTGATCAAGGCGATTGACGGCTGCGTGGATAGCGCATCCGACGAAATCTGTACCGCTTCCCTGCGCAAGACGCTGTGCAGGATGATTCGCAACGGAGAACTGGATCTGCCGTCAGAGGTCTATCAGCCGGTCGAGGGGCACTACGCCCGGCGCGAGTTGTTCAGCAGCGATCGGCTCGGCTACTCGATGATTGCGATGACCTGGGGACCCAACCAGGGCACCCCGATCCACGACCACTCGGGCATGTGGTGCGTGGAAGGGGTCATTGCCGGCAACATCGAGGTGACCCAATACGAAATGACCGGCTGCAGCGGAGAACGTTTCCGCTTCGAGGAGCGTGGCTGCATCCAGGCCGGCCAGGGTTCAGCCGGGAGCCTGATTCCGCCCCACGAATATCACACCATCGCCAACCCTTCCGATCGGGAGATTGCGGTGTCGCTGCACATCTACAAGGGCGAAATGACCCGCTGCGCGGTGTTCCACCCCGAATCGGACACCTGGTTCAGGCGAGAATGGCGCGAGCTGGGGCTGGACTGAGCGCTGCGCGGAGCTGTTGAACACCCGAGCATCGCTTTTACGCCACCGTCGCTGAACCTGAACAAAGTGTGATGTCGCACTGCGGCTCGGAATGCGCGGCGTGGCGCGGTATCTTTTGCGTCCCGACCAAACTAGCGATTGATGACCATGGCGCAGGTGCGCGAGCCAGCGGCAACGATTGACCTTCAACAAATCACCGAGCAATTCAAAGCAGGACTCTCCGGCCCCAAGTTGCGGGAAGCGGAGTTGTTCGCCGAAATCGTCATTGGCCGACTGCCGACCGAAGATCTGGAGGCATTGAACGCCCAGACCTGGGCCGGTCTGTGCGGCAACCTGCTGCGCTTTTTCCGCGATCGTCCGCGCGGACAACCGCAGGTTCGGGTGTACAACCCCGCGGTCGAACACGACGGCTACGACTGCCCCCATACGGTGGTGGAGATCATCAATGACGACATGCCCTTCCTGGTCGACACGGTCAGCATGGCGGTTGGTCAGCACGGTGGGCTGGTTTATCTGACCCTGCACCCGGTGGTGCCGGTGGCGCGCGACCCAGGCGGCCATGTGCTCAGCTTCGGCGGCAGCGAAAAGGGCCGCGAATCGGTCATCCACTTTCAGATCGAACGCCAGGCCGAGCCGGAAGTGCTGCAAGAGCTGCAGCGCAGCATTCTCAAGTCGCTCACCGACGTCAAGGCCTGCGTCAGCGACTTTCATCCGATGCGCGACAGCCTGCTGCGCATCGCCAACGAGCTTTCGACTCGAGAATTGCCCCACGATGAGAGCTACGTAAAGGAATGCGTGGCCTACCTGCTGTGGATTGCCGACAACCACTTCACCTTCCTCGGCGCACGCGACTACACCACAGACGACTCCGGCGACGAGCCGGTGCTGCGCGCAGTTCAGGGCAGCGGCATGGGGATCCTGCGCACCGATGAATCGACCCTGCCGCCGCGACCGCTGTCGACACTGGCGGCGCGCGAACTGAAGGAAGGCGAGCTTCCGGATCTGGTCATTCTCAGCCGGACCAACGCCCGCAGCACGGTCCATCGACCGGGCTACATGGACTACATCGGCGTACTCAGCTTCGACGAGAACGGCAGACCCAACGGCGAGCAGCGCTTCCTCGGGCTGTACACCTCCAACGCCTACACCTACCACATCCACGACATCCCGCTGGTTCGCGCCAAAACCGAGCAAGTGCTCGCGCGCAGCGGTCTGAGCCGCAGCGGTCACGGCGGCAAGGCGCTGGTGCACGTGCTCGAAACCTTGCCCAGGGACGAGTTGTTCCAGGCCACCGCGGACGAGTTGCACGACACCGCGATGGGCATCTTCCATTTGCAGGAGCGCCAGCGCACCCGGTTGTTTATTCGTCGCGATCGCTACGGCCGCTTCCTTTCCTGCCTGGTGTTCGTCCCGCGCGACCGGATGACCCAGGACAACCGCCAGCGGATCGAGGCCCTGCTCAAGCGCGTCTTCCAGGGTGAGCGGGTCGACTCCCAGGTTCAGGTTGGCGAATCAATGCTGGCCCGGCTGCATCTGGTGATCCGGCCAAAGTCGCTGGAGGTCGCCGAATATGACATTCGCGAACTGGAAACCAAGATCGCGCAGATCGTGCGCAACTGGCAGGACGAACTTCGCGACATCCTGATCCAGCGCCATGGCGATGCCCAGGGCCTCAAGCTGGCCAATCGCTTCGGCCGCGCCCTTCCCGGCGGCTACATCGAGGAAGTCACCCCGCAGATTGCCGCGCAGGACGTGGAGTTCGCCGCCGCGCTCAAGGACCCCGGCGACATCAAACTCACCCTGTACCGTCCACGCCGCCGCGCCGACGCCGGGCTGCGCTTCAAGCTGTTCAAGTTCGGCGGGACCATTGCCCTGTCCGACGCCCTGCCAATGCTGGAAAACATGGGCTTCCGGGCGATCTCCGAGCATCCCTACGCGATGCAGCTGAGCAGCCTCACCATCTGGATCCAGGACTTCGACATCGAACCGCTGGATGGCGTGGAAGTCGATCTCGACAGCGTGCGTGAGCCCTTCCAGCAGGCCTTCGAGCAGGTTTGGCGCGGACGTGCCGAGAGCGATCCGCTCAATCGCCTGATTCTGGCTGCGCGGATGGACTGGCGTCAGGTGACCGTGCTGCGCGGCTATCTGCGCTGCCTGCTGCAGACCGGCATCACCTTCTCCCAGGCCTACATGGAGCGCACTCTGTGTGCCCACCCGCTGATCGCCCGGCTGCTGGTGGAGCTATTTGAGGCGCGCTTCGATCCGGATCGCGAGTCCGACAACAAGGCCAGCCTGGACAGCCTGCGCAAGCGCCTGCAGCGCGACCTGGACGCGCTGATGGACGATCAGCAACGCCAGGCCACGCCCGATCTTCCCGCAGAGGTCGGCAATCTGCGCAGCAGCCCCCGGGAGAAGCAGATTCAGGGCATCAATGGGGTGTTGCGTACCCTGCTGGAGCAGGTCGCCAGCATCGACGAGGACCGCATTCTGCGCGCCTTCCGTCAGATCTGCATGGCCACCCTGCGGACCAACTATTTCCAGGTCGAAGATGGCCGGGCCAAGGACTACGTGGCCTACAAGCTGGACAGCAAGCTGGTTCCCAATTTGCCCAAGCCGCTGCCCTACCGCGAGATTTTCGTCTACTCGCCGAGAGTGGAAGGAGTCCACCTGCGCGGCGGCCCGGTCGCCCGCGGGGGATTGCGCTGGTCCGACCGGCGTGAGGATTTCCGCACCGAGGTGCTGGGTCTGATGAAGGCGCAGGTGGTCAAGAACACGGTGATCGTGCCGGTCGGCGCCAAGGGCGGGTTCGTGGTCAAGTGCCCGCCACCCGCCGGAGATCGCGAAGCTATGATGGCCGAGGGCGTCGCCTGCTATCGAACCTTCATCAACGGCCTGCTGGATGTCACCGACAACCTGGTGGATGGCCACGTGGTGCCGCCGGCCCGGGTAGTTCGGCACGACCAGGACGACAACTATCTGGTGGTGGCCGCAGACAAGGGCACTGCGACCTTCTCCGACATCGCCAACGCGATCTCGGCCGCCCACGGCTTCTGGATGGGCGACGGTTTCGCTTCCGGCGGCAGCAAGGGCTACGACCACAAGAAGATGGGGATCACCGCTCGCGGTGCCTGGGAGAGCGTCAAACGCCACTTCCGCGCCAACGGCAAGGATTGCCAGACCGAGGCTTTCACCTGCGTCGGCGTGGGCGACATGTCCGGCGACGTGTTCGGCAACGGCATGCT
>JAGRJL010000133.1 GCA_020442775.1 Lysobacterales bacterium
TAACCATGACCACCGTCGGCTACGGAGACAAGGCACCGGTGACCCTGATCGGCCGACTGCTGGCGCTGATCTGGATGATTGCCGCGCTGGTGGTGGTGTCCACTTTCACCGCGGCGATTACCAGCGCATTGACCGTGGGCCAGCTCAGTAATCGGATTCAGGTCGCCGAGGATCTCAACGGCAAGCGTCTGCTCAGCGTTGCCGACAGCACCAGCGCGCAGTGGCTGATCGAACACCAACTGTCCGCGGATTTTTTCCCCGATGTTGAGCAGGCGCTGGCGCAGTTAGCCAAGGGCAAGGCCGACGCGGTGATCCACGATGAGCCGCTGCTGCGCTGGACCATCGAGCGCCAGTTCGCCGGCAAGCTGGTGACCCTGCCGCTGATCCTGGAGCGTCAGGACTACGCGATCGCCCTGCCGCCGGGTAGTCCGCTGCGGGAAGAGCTGAACCGGGGGATTCTGGAGCGCGTGGGAAGTCTGAACTGGAGCAACTAGCGGGATCAGATTCAGGATCACCGAGGCGAATCGCGCTGGTCGGCGTCTGCAACGAGTTTGATGCTCGCGACGATGCGGTCCAGTTCGGCGATAGCCGGACGAATTTCCTTCTCGTGTTCAACAATGAGCTTGCTCACCGCCTGCAGATACTCCGCGTGCAAATTTGGGTCGGCATAGACGTCGTCGAGCGTATAACCGAGATGGGAAGGGTCATCGCGCTTGGCCAGGTGATCGAAGGCCAGCGGGATTTTGAAGTGCAGATAATGCCGCCCGTCCGTGCTAAGTCCCTGAAATTCATAGCTGATATTGATGAGCAGGTCTCGTTCGAATGCATAGCGAAGCAGAACCCTGCGCCCGTGGCCGCCTTCAAATTCGATGGGTTTGTCGAGCACGCCAAAGTCCGGGGAGGCGTCGATGTAAAGCAGGCTTGATCGCGGTAACCCTCTCTCCAGCCCGCGCTCGATCCAGTCCCTGAGTGATTCGCGCTGTTTGCCAAACACCGGATCATCGTTCTGCAGAGGACGGGCAAGATAGATCCCGGGAAAGTCGTCAAGACGAAACAAGCGGACAGCCGGAGCACCCGGATCCTGCGCTTGACCCATGCATGGCGCGTAGCCGATCTGCCAATGCTCGGGCATGTTCAGATACCAGGGCTTGAGAATCCGCATGGGATCAGCAGCCAACGCTGCGAGAGCGGCTTCGTCATAGGTGGGATTGGCCGCCACGAGTACGGGTTTCTCAAGGCACTCAGGGCCATCTTGAATCGTGAGTTTGGTCTCGGGTGATCCAGCAAGCGCAAAGGCATTGACTGAACTCAGGGCGAGCACTGCGGCGAAGCGCCAAAGGTGGGACACGGCGGCCTCAAGGGCTTCTGGAGAGCCGCAAGTGTGCACCTTGAGGAGCGCAAACGCATCGGGGACTCGTCCTCCACTTGAACGCTTGGAACCGGCACCCGCTACAATTTGCCAAAGTCCACCAATCGCCAACCAGATGCGCAACCCACTGCAAGAGCAACTCCTCAAGGCCGGGCTGGCCAAGAAGCAGCAAGCCGACGATGCCGCTCGTGCGCTGAAGAAGCAGCGCCACGGCAAATCGGCGCCGAAACCGACCGAGCAGCAGATCCACGCGCAGCGGGCGCAGGCCGAGCGTGCCGAGCGTGACCGGCAGCTGGCGGCGGAACAGAAGGCGCAGGCCCGAGCCAAGGAACTGCGCGCGCAGATCAAGCAGATCATCCAGACCCACAGGGTGGAGGCAAGCGGCGAGATCGCCTATCGCTTTGTCGATCGGGACAAGGTCCGGGAGATTCTGGTTGACTCCGACACCCGTGATCGGCTGGCCAGAGGCGCGCTGGTGATTGCCGCAGCCGAGAACGGCTATGCCATCGTGACCCGAAAGGGCGCCGAGCTGATCTATCAGCGCGAGGGCCAGGTGGTCTCTGATCATGGCCGCGACAAATCGACTGCGCCCAGCGAGGACGATGAGTACTATGCGAAATTCGAAGTCCCCGACGATCTGATCTGGTAAAGCCGATCTGAGCTGGCGCATTCCCGGAATCAATGCGAGGCCCTGGCAATCTTTCGGGAAGATTCGACGTAACCAATTCGCGCGCCGGACCGTCCTAGTCCTGGACAGCGCCTGAAACCGACGGTCTGTCGCATCCGCATGGCGGCTGATCGCGGGTTGCCGCCTCAGTGCCGCCATCGGACTACACTTTGACTCAGCTTGGTGACCGAGGAGCGAGAGATGATGGCCCTACGCCGCGCACTGCGTTCGTTGTGGATGACCCCGGGATTCAGCCTGGTCGCCATCGTCGCCCTGGCTCTCGGTATCGGTGCCAACACGGCGATCTACTCGCTGGTTCAGGCGATTTTCCTCAAGCCCCTGCCCTACGCCGATTCCGGCAATATTGTGCAGCTGACCTCATCGATTCCCGAGCGCAACTTCAACGGCGTGGGATTTTCCTGGCCGCGCTGGCTGGCGGTGCAGGAACGGCAGCAGGCCTTCAGCGAAATGGCGATTGCCGCGCAGACTGGTTTCACTCTGACCGAGCGTGGCGATCCTGAGCAGCTGGGCGGGATGCAGATCTCCCACAACTACTTCCCGCTGCTGGGGGTCGCACCGGCGCTGGGTCGCAACTTTCTTCCCGAGGAAGATCGACCGGGCGCCGAAAAGGTGGCGATCCTCAGCGACGGCATCTGGCAGCGCAAGTTTGCCGGCGACCCTTCGGCGATTGGTCAGGTGATCAGCCTGGACGGACAGCCGCACACCGTGATCGGGGTGATGCCGGCGTCCCTTTCCAGCTTTCCGCTCAATCAGACCGCAGTGTTTACCGCGCGACCTACCGAGGTTTCCTATCTGGTTCGGGAGCAGATCGACGGCGGCGGATTCTTCTTCAATGTGCTCGCCAGGCTGAAGGCCGGTGTCAGTTTGCAAGAAGCCCATGAGCAGCTGTCAGTGATCGCCGCCGCCTACGCGCAGGCCTATCCGAGCAATGTTGATGCCGATGCGAGTGCGGACGTCGCCTACCTGCTCGATAGCCTGGTTGGCAACCAGCGGCAGACTTACGGCGTGCTGTTTGCCGCGGTCGCCTGCGTGCTGCTGATCGCCTGTGCGAACGTCGCCAACCTGGTGCTGGCCCGCTACGCCGGGCGGCGCAAGCAGATCGCAATCCGCTTCGCGCTGGGCGCCAAGCGCCGCCACATCATCAGTGAGCTGGTCGCGGAAAACGTCGTACTCGCGCTGCTCGGTGGTCTGCTGGGAATGGCGCTGGCCGCCTCCACCATTGGCGTGATTGTGCAGTTGGGTGAGAACTTCATCCCGCGCGCCGCCGAGGTGTCGCTGGATCCAACGGTGATGCTGTTCACCCTGGGGGTTTCCTTGTTGACCGGTCTGGCGCTGGGCCTGGTTTCCGCGCTGCAGGTTGCTCAGCCTGAACTGACCGGCGCGCTCAAGGACTCCAGCCGCAACGCCACCGCCAGCAAGCGGCAAAATCGCGTACGCGCATCGCTGATGGTGACCGAGGTTGCGGTGTCCTTTGTACTGCTGATTGCCGCCAGCCTGCTGATCAACAGTTTCATGCGGGTTCAGCAAGTCGAGCCTGGCTTCCGCTCGGACGGCATTTTTGCAGGAGCGCTGCAGATACCCACCACCAAATACGCGGTGATGAGCGAAGAGTTGGCCAACTTCTACGGCGCGCTGCTGCAGGAGCTCAAGGCGATCCCGGGCGCTGCGGTAGTCGCATTCAATGACTCGCCGCCGCTCAGTGGGTTCGCCGGCGGTTCGCCCTTCGCGGTGGTGGGTCAGGCCATTCCGCCGCCGCGTGAGCAGCCGCTCGCGCTGCGCCACGTGATCAGCCCAAACAGTTTCCAGACGCTGGAAATCCCCCTGCTCAAGGGTCGTGACTTCGACGACCGTGACACTCCCAGCAGCAAGCCGGTGGTGATCATCAACGAGACTTTCGCCAAACAGGCCTTTCCCGACAGCGATCCCATCGGCAAGCAGATCGTCAGTGGGATGCTGCAGCTGACCCAGGAAGTCGTCGGCGTGGTGGCCGACACCCACAGCCAGGATCTGACCACCCCGCCGACCGCGGAGATGTACTACTCCGCCCTGCAGCGGCCGGAAGGCTTCAGCAATATCCTGATTCGCACCGAGGGCGATCCACTCAATCTGACCGCGAGCGTTCGCGCCGCGATCAACCGGGTCGACCCGACCGTGCCGCTGACCAATGTCACCACCATGGACGCGATGGTCGAGCAGTCCACTGCAGACCGCCGATTGCTGATGGCGATGCTGGCGGCTTTTGCCGGACTGGCGCTGGTGTTGGCCAGCCTGGGGGTTTACAGCGTGATGGCCTACTCGGTGGGTCAGCGCTCCGGCGAGATCGGGGTGCGGATGGCGATGGGGGCAGCCGCCAGCCGGGTCAGCCAGATGGTGGTCAGTCAGGGCTTACGCCTCACCGCAATCGGGCTGGGCCTGGGGCTGGTAGTCGCGCTGGTGCTAACCCGGCTGATGAATGCTCTGCTTTACGGCGTGGGCGCCAGTGATCCGTGGACCTATCTGGGGATTACCGCACTATTGCTAGTAGTCACTTTCATCGCCTGCTGGATTCCTGCGCAGCGCGCGGCCAGGGTGGATCCGCTGGTGGCGCTGCGCTCGGAGTAATTCGGAGCGCAGCTTGCATCGAGGCTGACCGGGCATCTGCTTCAAGCCGATCGATCTCGGGCATCGGACGAGCCTGCGCAGCAACTTTCGTGCACCATGGGCTATCTACGGCGTTTAGAAGATAGCCCCAGGTCACGGAGCCGATCATGCAGGACAACCCCTATCTCGCCCCAGCCGCCGAAGTCTCCGATCCAATCACCGAGCAGCGCGCTGACGGCACCTTTCTGGGAACGCCGCAGTCACGCCCTGCCGGTGCCGCGGTGGCGTGGATCGGTCACAGCTGGCGGCTGTTCAAGGCCAGCCCCGGCATGTGGATCGCGCTGACGCTGGTGCTGATGGGTGGCACCATCGCGCTTCAGGCCATTCCCTTGATTGGTGGCTTGCTGCCGGGACTGCTCTATCCCCTGCTGAGTGCCGGCCTGATGTTCGGCTGCCGGGATCTGGAGCGCGGCCAAGCTCTGCGTTTCCACCATCTCTTCGCAGCTTTCGGGGAGCGCCTGGCACCATTGCTTCAGTTCACGGTGCTGTACTTCGTCGCATACAGTGCGGCATCCGCTGCCGTGTTCATCCCGCTGCTGGGCTGGGATACCTATTTGCGCATTCTCAGTGGGGACCCTGGAAACATCGACCTGAGCGCATTCTGGCTGGCGATGGCGGTCAATCTGGTGGTCTCGATTCCAATACTCTGTGCCTATTGGCTTGCCCTACCCCTGATCGCCCTTAATCAAGCGTCGCCGCTGTCTGCGATCAGGTTGAGCCTGGTTGGCTGCATCAAGAATCTGCTTCCGCTGATCCTGATGATGTTGCTTTTCGGGTTGTTGATGATTGCTGCGGTGATTCCGCTGGGCTTGGGTCTGTTCGTGGTCTTGCCGATGCTGTTCTCCTGCATGTACACGAGCTATCACGGCATCTTCTACCGATCATGAATCAGCCGTAGCCTGGAAGGCTGCTTGCGGTTGCCGCGCTGGTTTGGCGCGCAATCGCTGCGAGATGGGCCCTCAACCGACGAAGTCTGGGCAGCATAGGCCCGTGGGCTCTTGCCAGTGGCCTTGCGGAACACGCGATAGAAACTGGCGCTGCTGCCGAATCCACATTCGAAACCGATGTCCAGGACCGATCGCGGTGTTGATCGATCAGCAAGCGTTTGGCGTAGGCAACTCGATGGCGATTGACGTAGTCGTTGAACGAGCAACCCAGGCAACGATTGAACAGGTGCGACAACTGATGTGGGCTGAGCTCTAGCGATTTGGCAAGGGCGCTCAGGCTGAGCTGATCGCTTTGCCACAGGCGCTCCTTGTCCATCACCGACTCCAGCCTGCTGATCAGCGCCTGTGAGTGTTCCGCGCTGAACTCTGGATGGCGACTGTGCTTGCCCGGCCAGGGCGCACGGCGCATGACGCCGTCAGGCATGATCGCGACCAGACCTACGCAGTAGATCAGCGCGGACAGTATGACTACCGATGTCAATCCTAGTGCCGCCGGGTACGACGACCACAACAGGAAACTCAAGGTGCACACCATATCCAGACCCGAATAGGCCAGCATCAGTGCAATCAGCGCCTGCAGCCAGGCCCGCTGCCAATCAGGCCGGGGCAGTACTGCCTCAGGGTCCTGCTCGGCCTGTTGCAGGCTGCGCCAGCCGCGCAAGCCACATAAGGCCGTCAACATCCAGAACCCGCAATACAGGATCGTCTGATTGAGCAATTGCGCGCTCGGGTCCTGTCGGGTGGGGATCGGCTGGGATTCCCAGAGGATGACCCAGACTGACGCCATCAACGGCGCCAGCCCTACCCAACCCAGTGAAAGCACGTCCGGTTTGCGCAGAAACTGCTGGATGTAGCGAAGGCAGAGCGGACCGACCAGATACCACGCGGGGAAAATCATCCGTACTGCAATATCCCGGCCCGGCACCGAAGGTTGGCGATTGAGCCACAGCCACAGCGCCAGCAGCGCCGCGACGCCCACCAGGGCGGCCAGAGTCCGGTTCGCCGGGTCACGCCGAGCCCCCACCGTCGCCAGCGACAGGGCCAGGAACGACCCGTGCATGGCAAGCAGGAGCAGCAGAGTCGTCATCTCGATCAGGGCTTGGCCGGATCATGCCGTTGCAGCAGCGGACTCCCCACCGCGATCGGGCGATACTCGATATCGAAGTACTGCGTCCATTCACCCACTTCAGGCAATCCGCGCCGCTGAAAGCCCCAATTGTGGATACTTCCATCAGCCAATGGCTTCCAGTGCCAGCGATGCTTGAGCTTGTGCCGCTGCCCGCCACGATCGGTGAATTCCAGCCAATCCGACTCCATCACCATCTCGCCCTGAGCGTTGAGTTTGCCGACCATCATCAGATATCCGCCGTTGTTGTCGAGCCACTGCTGGTGCCAGAGTCCGTCAGCAGCAATACCACTGCTGCTGGTGCCCTGCATGCGCCATCCGGCACCCCGCAGGCTGTAATCGTCGTTCATGTGCCGCCAGCGCTGTTTGATGGCGCACCCACCCAGATCCTTCTCGATGATGTCGATGCCGTTCAGCCTTCCACTCTGACGGTCGAAGACCATCCATTCGCCTACCCAGAAATCGAAGTCACTGTGGCGTGCGCCGCTGTCGGCCCACCAGACGGTCGATGCGCACGGGGGCTCGAAGGATCTCTCCGCTTCTGCGGCAACGCCTGTCGCGGGCAATTGTGTAAGGCAGATGATGGCGCACAGGAATGAACTGCCGACGGATTTGCTCATTGGACTTGCCTTGCTGGTGAAAGGAGCCCAAAGCCTGAGTGGAATAATGCTGGGTTACCTCCCATCGGATGGGATGAGAGCTAATCCGCGTGAACTGATCCCTACAGGTGCAAAAGCAAACGATGCCCGGTACTAGGGCGTCGCCGGCTGACCACGATTGGCGATCAGGTAGAGCACGGTTCCGGCTGCCAACAGCCCCAGTGAGGCCAGAACCGAAGCCAGCTTGACCTGGGTGAGGAGTCCCAGACAGACCAGTACCGCCAGCAGCGCTACGAAGCTAGCGCCCGGCAGCGCGCGAAATTCGGGATCTTCAGCCGCGAAACGGCGCACCCGAGGCATCGCCGCAATGCACAGCAGATAGAGCGCCAGCCTGATCAGCACGCTCAGTACCGCCAGCCAGACGAAGCTGCCGCTGGCCGCCAGGGCGAATGCCAGCAATCCGTAAAAGACCACTGAGTTGGCCGGAGTCTGAAAACGTTCATGCACCCGCGCGAACCAGGCCGGCAGCTGTCGCTCCAGCCCCAGCCGATAGCTCATCCGTGCAGTGGAAAACATCGAACCCAGGAGATTGCCGGTCACCGATGCGATCAGGGCCAACATCACCAGGCCTGCCCCCCAGGTGCCCAACCAGGCCTGCCCTGCCGCCACCAGCGCGCGTTCGGTGTTCACCAGATCCGGCAGCAATCGCTGAGCGGCCAGCTGGATCAGCGCATAGCTCAGCGCGCAGACCGCCAGCGCAGCGAGCAGCGCGCGCGGCATGTCCCGCTGTGGATTCTTCGATTCTCCTGCGGGCACCAGACCGGATTCGAAGCCTACATAGGCATAGATCACCAGCAACAACGCTGCGCCCAGATCCGATCCGGCGGGCAATGCGGCAGCGCTGCTCAAGCTGCTGGCGTCAATCTGGGTGAGGCCGTATCCGGCGAGGGCGATCAGCGGCAGCAGCTTGATCACGGTGAAGCCGCCAAGTGAGCGCATGGCGGTACGCGCGCCCACCACATTGACCCAAACCAGCAACACGCTGAGCACGAACAACAGCCCGAGGCGGACATAGGCGTGATTGGCGGCCGGCCAGAAATAACCCAGCGACGCCACCAGCAGACTCAGATTGGCGGCGAACGAGGTCACTCGCGCCACGTAATAGGCCCAGCCGGCCTGAAAGCTGACCATTCGTCCGAAGGCGATCTGGGTATACAGCAGCGGGCCGCCGGTTCCCCTGACCGCGCTCGACAACTCCACAAAACACAACATGATCGGCGCTATCAGCAGTGCGCAAAGGACGAAGATCCAGGGGCTGAAGTCGCCCGCCAGTCGTTCTGCCGCGGCGGGAACGCCGAAGATTCCGGCACCGATCATCCCGTTGATCATCAGCAGCCACAGCGCCAATACCGACAGCTGACGGCGTAGCGGCTCGGTGCGCTCGGTCTGCGTGGATGGCACCATCAGCATGCTCCCGGGTGATATGTGCCGGAATCTATCCCAAAACCGCCTGGCAGAGCGTCGGATTCGGCGATCGTGCCGGCTCCCTGATGCTTTTTCGATGCGGCATTGATCCGCTATCCTCGCCCGA
>JAGRJL010000134.1 GCA_020442775.1 Lysobacterales bacterium
GTGATGCTGCCCCAGCGTTTTCTCACGACCTCATCAGGATCGAAACCGGCGCCGTAGACGCTGCCGGTGGCGCTGACCATTTCCGCGCTCAGGCTGCGCGCCTGTGCCGGGCCGGAGCCAAACACCCAGTACTGGCTGCCAATCTGCGACTGATCGACCGATGCCGCCTGCGGATTGGGGACCAGGGCGAGGAAGGTGCCCCCGGAGATTCCGCCCTGGTTGAGATTGGCCAGGGTACCGATCAGCGCGCCGTTGTCGGGCTCGTAGCGGCGGACCTGATTGCCGGTCAGCACCAGCAGCTTTCCTGCCGCGTCACGGGTCAGTCCGGTCGGTCGACTCAGCCCGGTGATCAGCGTTTGCACAAGCGCCCCGTTGCTTGCGCTGAATCGATACACGGCCCCGCTGCCTTCGCCCCCGACCAGGATCGTCGCACCCTCGTCGAGAATGCCGCGGGCGTTGACCATGCCGCCGGTTCCTGAGCGGATGAAGTTGACGTTCGCGCTGCCGCTTCCCGGGTTGATCATCGCCACACTGCTGGAGTCATATCCGGGCACGAACAGTTGACCGGACACGCTGACCATCATCCCGTTGTCGGCGCCCAGCAGCCCGCTGCCGGCAGGCAGCAGCACCGCGACCTGGGTTCCGCTGTCGGGATCAAGCTCGACCACGCTGCTGGTCCCGTAGCTGGCCACATAGACTTCATCATCGAGCCCGAAGTCGATCCCGGTGGGGTCGAAGTTGCCGGGCAGTTGCGCAAAGACGTCGACAAACTCGTAGTCGCTGGCGCGGTAGCGCAGAATTCGGTCAGTGCCCTCGCTGACCACATAGATCAGCTGATTGGCCGGATTCAGGCGCACCGCCTGAGCGCCGCGGATCCGGCCGCTGCTGTCCAGCTGACGCACAAATGCGCCGCTGCAAGCGTCGAAGATCGCCACATTGTTGGAAAAATAGCCGCTGACCAGCAGGTGCTCGGCGCAGCTGCCCTGGGCGGCGGCGCGGTCGGATAGAGTGGCGGCGGCGATAAGTGCAAGGACGGTGGCTGAGCGCATCGGGCTTCCTGGTTCGGAGATTGCCAACCAGCGTGGCCAAAAGGCGGCACCAACACCTGCGCGCGGGCTCCCGATCAGTTCCCTTTTTCCTCCTTTTTGGCCCGCACCGGGCCTGCGAGGCCCTGCTCTGGCGACAGACACGCATCGGCAATACCGCGACGGGCTAAGATGGCGTCGATGGAGCAATCCGACGACTCAGAGCTGCAGGCCTTCGGCAGTTGGCGCTACCAGCCGCAGTTGCGCACGCTTGTCGGTCCTGACGGCGAGGTCCGGCTCAAGCCGCTGCTGGACCGTTTGCTGCGGCGGCTGTTGGCCGATCCCGGCAAGGTGCTCTCGCGTGATCAGCTGCTGGAGGAGGTGTGGACACGCAAGCAGGTCAACGACGAAGTGCTCTCGCGCGCGATCGCCGAATTGCGCGGACTGCTCGGCGATGACGCGCGCAAGCCCCGCTACATCGAAACCCTGGCGAAGGGTGGCTACCGCTGGATCGCGTCGCCTGAGCCGCTCGCCGATATCACCCGATCGCCACCGCACCAATATCGTCGCGCAGCGCTTTCCCTGGCGCTGGTCACGGCAGCCCTGGTCATGGCCGGTGCGTTGTGGTGGACGAAATCGCAACGTCCCACCAGCGTCGCCAGCTCGACCAGCGCGGAACTCGACGCCCAGGGGCTGCTGCAGGCGCGCCCGCTGACTGCCCATTTGCAGCTGGAGCTGGACCCGCGCTTCGATTCCAGCGGCCGGGTGGTCTATGTGCGCGCCGATCCCACGACCAACCGCACCGAGCTGGTGATGACCGACCCGGGCGACGACGCCGAGCGAGTGTTGTGGGCCCAGCCGGGACTGTTGCGGCATCCGACGGCGTCGCCAGATGGTCGCGAAGTCGCGGTCATGCGCCGCTCGCAGGCGGCCGTAGAGCGCCGCTGCGAACTGATCGCGGTCAGCGTGCTCGACGCCCAGATCCAACACCTGGCTGACTGCGACGTCGACGCCTGGGGCAGCATGGAATGGACTGCCGACGGACAAAGTCTGCTGTACACCGGGATCGCTGCCGATTCTGCCCACGCGCCGGGTCTGAATCTGCTGGACCGGCAAAGCCTGCGCAGCCGCGCTCAGACCACGCCGCTGATCGCCGAGGGTGCGCATCTGCATCCGCGGCTATCGCCGGATCAGCGTTATCTGGTCTACGCCAGTCAGCACGGTGGCGATCGCCAGCTGTGGTGGACCGACTGGCCCGAGATGCGCCGCCACCGCCCACTGCTGGGCCGCCCTGAACCGATCTACGGACACAGCTTTACCCCCGATGGCAGCGCGCTGTGGGTGGCCGGCGATCTGCTGGGATATCGCGCACTGAACCGATTGACCGCCGCGGGAGAGATCACCCTGCTGGGCGGTCGCGGGGCGCAGTCAATCGACCTGCTGGCGGACGGTTCGGCGGTGTGGACCCTCGCCAACTATGACGCCGATGTCTGGGTGGGCCCGGCCGAGAGCGCGGCCGAATGGCGAGCGGTCGGACAATCGACCCGCTACGAATCCCAGCCGGCCTTCTCGCCCGATGGCCAGCAGCTGGCCATGATCACCAATCGAGGCGGTACCGAAGCGATCCAGATCGTTGACCTGCGCAATGATGAGGTTCGCCAGCTGCCGCTGGACCGATCCATTCGCTGGGTGCGGCCAAACTGGTCTGCCGATGGCGGATCGCTGATCCTCAGCGGCTATCGCGGCAGCCGTACCGACCTCTATCGCTACGACCTGGGCCAACAACGACTCCACCCAATCAGCGGATTGCCGATCAACGCCTTCGCCGGCGTCGCGCTGGCCGACCGGCTGCTGTTTCTGAGCGGCGAATCGGAGCAACGGGTACTCCAGCAACGTATCGGCGAAAACGGCGCGCCGATGGCCCTGCCGCTGGGCGCGGTACGCGCGTTCAGGGCGAACTCGCGGTGGCTGGCCTGGGTGGGCAGCGACGAGGAAAAGATCCGGGTCGCGCCGATTGACCGCTGGGAGCAGGGACAGGTAGTGGCGACCAGCGACCCGGCGCGGATCGAGGCGCTGGCGCTGGGCAAGGACGCGCTCTATTTCGTCGCCGACGACGTGCTTTGGCGCCAACCGCTACCGGACGGACCGAGGCAGGCACTGGAGCAGGCGCCGCGACCCACTGGACAGGGGCCCAGCGTTGCGCTTTCCAGTGATGGCAAGCTGGCCATCGGCCGGCTGAACGAAGTGTCGATGGACTTGATGATTGCCAGACCGTCGGCGAAGCGATAGCTCTGGCAGCGGCGGACCAAGCCTTCGCGGATGCTGGAAGCCGCTAGTGCGGTGAACCGCAAATTCCTTGAACTCACCGCGCTAGTGAGCCAATTCCCTGATCTCGGCATTGCTCGTCGTCGCCATGGCGGTGCTGTGCCTGCTCCTCTCGCCTTGCCTCAGGCAAAGATCGATCGGAACCAGGTTCGACGTATTTGCGGTTCACCACACTAGCCGTACTTGCTGAGCAGGCGAAGAATGTCGCCCATCCGCTCGTGGCGGGTGTCGGAATCGCTGCACTCCACGATTTCCGATTCCAGCGTGCAGGCCATCATCACGAAGAATGCGCGATCCAGCGCAGTTCGCGCCGCGGTGAGCTGCTGCGCGATCTTCTCGCACGGCTCCTGATTCTCGATCATCCGGAGCACGCCGCGAATCTGACCCTCGGCTCGGCGCAGCCGGTTGACCACATCCTTCTGATGTGCGGCGCGCGTGTCGATTGCGGAGCCGCCCTTCGCGAGCCGCTTGCGCGAGCCGCTATCAGTATCGCTATCGTTGCCCTTGACGCCGCTTGCTGATTTGACCGCTGGCATGGTCCATTCCAGCCTGGAATCGGCTTCAAGTGTGCCACAGCCAGTTGCACTTCAGCGCGAGGGACGGCCGACCCCCTATTGCTCCACCGGCTTGCCCGCCGCCAGCCACCCGATCATCCCGCCGGCCAGAGACAGCGGCTGGTCGAAACCCAGATCCTTCAGTGCTGCTGCCGCCAGCGCACTGCGAGCGCCGCTGCGGCAGTTGAGCACCACGGGCAGGTCGCGATGGGAAAGCGCCGGGTCCCTGACGCAATTCAGCGCCGGGTGTCCGTCAACTTCGAACTCGAGGACGCCACGCGGAATGTTGACCGCCCCGGGGATATGGCCAGCCGCAAAATCGGCGGGCTCGCGCACGTCGATCAGTGGCGTTCCCCGCGCCTGCAGTACCGCGAGCTCGGCCTGATCGATTTCCCGAATACGTGTCTTCGCTGCATTCACCAGATCTTGAACGGTTTTCATCGAGCACTCCTGCTCAGGGGATTGGATTGACATACGCGGGTTAGCCGGCCAACACGACCGGCAGCTCGCGCCAGATGATGAACAGGCCCATCAGCACCAGCAATACGGCAAATCCGCGACGCAACTGGGCCTGCGGCAGGCGCGCGGCGAGACGCTGTCCGGTCAGGCTGCCGATCGCGCCGACCCCGGTCAGCAAGCCCAGCAGATGCCAATCCAGCGACAAACCGGCTGCCTCGAGCACCCACAGATGCTTGAAGAAGCCGCTGAAGGCGTTCAGCACGATGATCCACAGGCTGGTGCCGACGGCGCGATGCATGGGCAGTCCGCCAAGCAATACCAG
>JAGRJL010000135.1:0-3787 GCA_020442775.1 Lysobacterales bacterium
ATCGGATCGGTGGGTGAGATCAGCGCGCCGAACACGAAGGCGGTCAGCCAAGGCAGCTGCAGCCCCAGCAGGCCAAATCCGAGCTTGGTCAGGGTGCCGATGACCAGGGTCGACACCACCACGCCGACGGTGGCCAGACTGACGATCACCCAGCGCGCCTTGGCCAGATCACTGAGATTGACGTGGAGTGCGCCGGCAAACAGCAGCAGGCTGAGCATGCCCTGCATCAGCAGGGTGCTGAAGTCGATACCCTCCAGCGCATCGCCCAGCCTGGCAGCGACGTCGAAACCAAGCTCCTCCAGCCCGATCAGGCTCAGCGAGAAAGCCATACCCATGACCATCACGCCGATCGTGGTCGGCAGCTTCAGAAAGCGGTGATTGAGCCAGGAGAAGACCGCGGTGATGCTGATCAGCAGCGCTAGAAGATTCAGTATGGTCATCGGTCAGAGGTGTCTCGCAGTGGCTCCGCGGCGCCACAGCGTCAGCGGAGGGAATGATGGCTTGCGGACCAATGGTCCGGATTTGCGACCGCCTCCGGGGTCGATCCGCAACATGTGGTTGCTCAACCCGCAGCGACGTATTTCGGGGCGTGAGATTATCCACTTGTGTACGCGCTTGCACGATGCGAGCGCTGATTTAGCCGTCAATAGACCGGAGAATCGCGTGGGAAATCGGGGTAGAGGAAGCTGGCGAGGCGTCTATCGCTGCCTGCTGGGGGCGGGTTTGCTGCTGTTTGGGGTTGGCCTGAGCGCGGCGGCGGAGCTGGATCGGGCGGCACAGGTGGATTACTGGCTGAGCCGAAGTGCGGTTGAGGCCGAAGTGGCCGAAGCGGCGCTGATGGCGCAGCTGGATCAGGCCCGGGCTGCGCTGCCGGCGCAGGATGACCGGGTCTGGCTGGAGAAGCTGCGCGACTATCAGCCCAAGGCGCTGGTGCCCGGTGAGCACGGCAGTGAAGATCTGGATGCGGCTTTTCCCATCGCCAACGCGGCGCGCGGGTTGATCAATCGCCTCGATCGGGATCTGGTCATGCAGCAGGCACTCGCCCTGGCAGACCGGCCGGAGGCCTATCTGGATGCGCTCGCAACCGCGTCGCTGCAGCCGCGCGGCTTTCACGATGCCCTGCCGCGGCTGAGCCAGCCGCAACGGATGGCGCTGCGAGAGGCCGCTGCGGCCCGGGTGCAGGAGCGTTCAATTGCGAATCTGGCTGGTGAGCTGGCGATGCTCGATCAGCCCGATTCCGGTCTGCTGCGCGCGGCGCTTGCAAAGGCCGACGCGGTCGATGCGCTGCACTGGCTGCGTCAGGCGCAGGCGCGCTTTGGAGAATCCGAGGCGCTGGCGATCTATGGCGCCGCCCAGTTCCGCTCCGAGCTCCGTTCTGCCGCGCAGTTGCTGACGGCGCAGCAGGCCGAACTGAGCGAGGAGCAGCTGGCTCAGTGGCTGGCGCAGCTGTCTGACCCTCGTGCCGGCGGCAGCGCAGCCGCGGCACTTGCCAAGCGGATGGACAGCCAGCTCGCCGGGATAGTCGCAGCCAAGGCGCGGACCAGCGTTGATTCGCTGGAGCGCAAGCGACTGCTGCTGGCGCTGAAGCTGTCAGCGCTCAAGCAGGGCGGTGCCATCACATCCCTGCGCAACGATCCGCAGTTCCTGGCCAAGCTGGATAAGGAGACCCGCGCATGGTTGCTCGACTGATTGCGGCGGCGCTGCTGCTGAGCGGGTCCGGGGCTAGCGCGCAGACCCTCTACACCTATACCAACACCCAGACCGGCGCGAACAACATCGCGCTGGGCTATCCGGTACCGATTCCGGTGGAGTCGCTCACCCCGGTGGACGGCTTCCGGCTCTACCAGAGCCTGCACGCGCGGGCCCAGGACCTGATGCTGATCTCTCCGGACATGAGCGGCGAGGTGGCCGGCAATACCACCACGGGCCGCGAGATCTGGGCCTACCGGCTCGGTGACCCCGACCGGGTTGGCGCCGAGGGACGGCCCGAGCCGGCGGTGATGATCGAAGGCGGCATCCACGCCCGTGAGTGGCAGAGTCCGGAAGTGCTGATGGGCCTGATCGAGGGCTTCTTTGATCAGCAAGACCCGGCCGGACTGGACCGCTTCCTGCTCGACGAGGTTCAGCTGCTGGCGATCCCAGTGCTGAACGTCGACGGCTTCATCATGACCCAGGACAATCCCACCCATGTCTGGATCGGCCAGGATCCCACGGTGCCGTCGCAGTGGCCGCGCGACGGGCGCATGCGGCGCAAGAACCTGCGCAACGCCGATACTGACTTCAACACCGTGGCCAATCACCTCGGCGGGGTCGATCTCAATCGCAACAATGCGCCCTACTGGGCAACCGGTTCGGGCTCCACCCCGAATCCGGCGGGGCTGACCTATCACGGCACCGGGCCGGCCAGCGAGCCGGAGATCCAGGCGGTGCTGGCGACCGCCCAATCCGCGCCGCAGAATCTGCTGCGAGCGTACGTGGGCGCGCACTCCTTCTCCCAGGTGCTGTTCACCATCGTGACCCAGAACCAGCGCCGCAACCTGATCCAGACTGCGCTGGCCCGGGACTTCTCCAATCATCACCGGACCATCTCGGCGGTGGGCACGCAGGCAGGTCACAACTATTTGCAGCGACCCGACAGCGCAGGCGCGGGCATCGGTCAGACCTCGGAGTATTTCGCCAATCAGGTGCAGGTGCCGGCCTGGACGCTGGAGATCGAGCCGATCAACGGTGGCTCGGAGTATGGCGGCTTCGGCGCCAACCATGATGGTTTCGTGCTGCCTGAGAGCGAGATCCGACGGGTGCGCGAGCAGCTTGCCGAGTCGCATCGAGTGTTGCTCTATCACGCCTCAGGCCCCGCATCCGTGCGCGCCCTGCGGGTTGTGGACCGGGACAGCGGCGCGCTCAGCTATGCCGCACGCTGGCGCGCCGACAGCGGTGGTCGCAGCCTGATTGTCGAAAGCGCCCAGGCGCTGCTCCCGGGTCGCAACTACCGGATGGTGTTGAGCTTCGATCGACCGATGCGCGATCGGGTCAACGGCGAAAGCGCTGTGTATCCGGGTCAGGGCGCGAGCTCATTGCTGCCGGCCATCAGTCTGCACAGCGGCGGGCAGGATTTCGATCTGCCGGTGGATCAGGGGCGCTGGCTGGGCGCGCCTACCGATACCGGCGAAAGCTTCCTAGTCTATCGCGAGGACAGCTTCCTGGTCGATTTTGCCCTACCTGATGGCTTCCCGGCGGGCGCCGCGCAGGTCGATGTGTTCGCGCTCGATCTGATCGGTCGGCAGCTGGACGCCGACCCCAGCACCGCGGTGGGCTGGAGCCAGGGCCACTGGACCAACTACGAGGACAACAACGGCAGCGAAGGGGATCTGGGCGGCAATGACCGAAAGCTGCAGCTGCTGGTGGGCGGTGCCAGCGAGATCAGCCTGGAGCCTGGTTCCCGGGAGCTGCCCGAAGGTGGCGGAATCGATCTGGTGTTCAGCCGCAGCGGTGATCTGAGCGCCGCCGCTTCACTGAACCTGGGCTTTGCGCCGGTTGAGGGCATCGCTGCCAACACGGTTAGCCTGGCCTGGGCGGCAGGCGAGGGCGGGTCCAAACAGATTCGGCTCAGCGTCACTGAGGATGTAGCGGTCGAGGAAGCGGTCACGGTAGCGGTTGATGTCGGCGCCGTTGGCGCCAGCACCAGCGTCGATCAGTTCAGTCTACGCGTCCTGGACAACGACAGTGCCAACCAGGCGGTGATCCGGATTGGCGACACCCTGGAGGATCTGGGCGACAGCTTCAGCAA
>JAGRJL010000135.1:3839-7339 GCA_020442775.1 Lysobacterales bacterium
GCCGCGCAGCCGACGCTGTTTCATCCCAGCGCTGGCGACCCTGATCAGCCCCTGATGGTGTCGGGCGACGTCACGCTGGTCGGCACCCGAACCGAGCTGGTTGCAGTCGGCGCGCAGCCGCTGCTGGCAGTGCCGGCCGGGGCCAGCCTGAAGCTGGAAGACCTGCGCCTGCGCTCGGCTGCTGGGGCGCTGCTGCTGGACAATGCCGGCACCGCGGAACTGACCCGGATCCAGCTGCAGGCGCCGACCGGTCCGGCGCTGAGCAGTTCCGGCAGCCTGCTGGTGAACCGCAGCTCGCTGCTCAGCGGCGGCAGCGCCATCGTCCAGTCCGGCGGCAGCGTCGTGGTCAGCGACTCCACCGTGGCGGCGATGGATGGCGGGTCGGCGGCGCGAATTGCGGTGGCCAGCGGTGCCAGCTTCAGCGGCACTCACCTGAGCATCGACCCCGGAACCGGCGCCGGGATCGAGACTGCCGGAAGCGCCAGTCTGGAAGACAGCATCGTGCTGGGCAGCGCGCCTTGCGCGGTGGTCGATGGCGGCAGCTACAGCTCCGCCGGCGGCAACCTGTCGCAGGTGGCGATCTGTGGGGTCCAGGTGGGTTCAGACCAGGTCGCCGAGAGCATTGACCTGTCGGCGCTTGATCCCGAAAGCGGCAGCTTCGCGCCTGGGCCCGGGCTGGCGGGATTCAGCACCAGCCGTTGCCCGACCCTAGATCAGCTGGGTGCGCCGCGTGGCGCCAGCTGCGTGGTGGGTGCGCGCTCGCTAGAGCCGGCCTTCGAGCGTGGGCTGTGGTGGAATCCGCTGCGACCGGGACATGGACAGCACATCGAGATCGTTGACGGCATCGCCTTCGTGCTCTGGTACACCTACGACAGCAATGGTCAGCCGCTGACCTGGACCGCGCAAGGTCCGCTGGTCAACGGGGTCATGGAGGCGCCGCTGCTGCGCTGGCGCCGTCAGGAAATCACCCGCACCCCGGTGTTCAGCGAAATCGGCTCCCTTAGGCTGGTCTTTGAGAGCCCACTGAGCGCGCGCGCCGAGTGGTCAGTGGCGGGGCAGGGGCAGGGCGTAGAGCCACTGGAGCCCTTCCATTTTGCCCCAGGCCAGCCCCTGCAGCGCCGCTCCGGACTGTATGCCGACTTCAGCGACTTCGGCTGGGGTTTGACCCTGCAGGAGGAAGGTTCGACCGCATTCGCGCTGCTCTATTTCTTCGCCGCCGACGATCAGCTGCGCTGGGCTTCCGCGCAGAATCCAGGCGGAGCGGGGACCTCACTGCAGGCCTTTGGCCAAACCGGCAGCTGCCTGGGCTGTGCCAGCACCGCGACGGTTGGCTACAACGCCGGCAAGATCCTGCTGAATGACCTGAGCGATGGCCGACTGCAGTTCACCGGACAGGTGCAGCTATCGGTGGCGCCGGGCGGGTCGTGGATCAATCAGACCACGCTCGATCGCTTTGCTGGTCGCTGAAACGACGGCGGCGCCCGGATCAGGGCGCCGCCGGATCTTCATCTGGGAACGCTCAGTACCCGCGCTCGATATCCACCACTGACAGCAGCGGCTCGCCCGCCACGTAGCGGCGCAGGTTCTCCTGGACCAGCAGGAACAAGCGATCCAGGCTGCGGTCCGAGCGTCCGGCCACGTGCGGGCTGATCAACACTCGCGGCATGCTCCACAGCGGATGACCGGCCGGTAGCGGCTCGGGGTCGGTCACGTCCAGGCCGGCACCGCCGATCTGGCCTGATTTGAGCGCTGCGACCAGATCATCGGTCACCGTGCTGGCGCCGCGGCCAACCGAGATGAACAGGGCGGTGGATTTCATCGCCTCAAAGAACTTCGCGTCAAAAAGGCCAGTCGTTTGCTCGGTGAGGGGCACCGTGTTGATTACCACATCGGCCTGCGCGGCCAGGGTGAGCAGTTCGTCGCTGAGGCCCACATAGTCAACATAACTCGGTCCCTCGCGGCCGGAGTTGCGGGTCGCGATCACCCGCATGCCGAGGCCATGACCGCGCTTGGCGACCTGACCGCCGATGCCGCCCAATCCCACCACCAGCAGCGTGCGGCCCTCCAGTTCCATCACCTGGCCGCCCGCCAGATCGTTCTGCCGCTCCCACTCGCTGCGCAACTGGCTGGCATGGTACTGATCGAAACCCCGAGCCAAGGCCAGCATCATGCCGATGGCGTGCTCGGCCAGCGCCGGAGAGGCGATCTTCTGGCCGTTGGTGAGCACCCGGTTATGCTGATGCATCGCCGCGTTCGAAACACAGTTCTCTACACCGGCTGAATAGACCTGAACCCAGTGAACCTGGTTGCCCAGATCGAGCAAGTCCTGATTGCAGTAGCCCAACAGGACCTGGGCGCCGTCGATCGCGCCCTTGGCCGCGTCTAGATTGGCCGCCAGCACGATCTCCACCCCAGGGGCGACCGCCCGCAGCGCCGGCAAGCGCGACTCGCTGTCCAGCCAGACCACTGCTTTCGTGGGTTTTTTCCAGCCCGGCAAATCACGCGAGGGGCGCGAGTCTTCGCGCAGTCCCAGCTGTTCTATCATCGACGCGAGCGTGGGGTCCGCAGCGGGCGGTGAATCGGCCAAAGCCGGGTTGAACGCAAGCAGCGCGACGCAGATGGTGGTGACTAGGCGTTTCATTTGGCGGCTCCCCGGAAGGTTGGCTGATCTTACCGGGATCGCGTGCAGCCTGAGTGGAGTTTATGGAGTTGGTTTTGCGGATGGACTGCGGCGCCGACGGGCTTTGGATCTTCGGCTATGGTTCGCTGATCTGGCGCCCGGATTTCCCCTACCTGGAAAGCCGCAAGGCCCGACTGGATGGTTATGTGCGCCGCTTCTGGCAGGGGTCCACCGATCATCGCGGCATCCCCGGTGCACCTGGGCGGGTGCTGACCCTGGCCGAGGCGCCCGGGGAGCACTGCTGGGGCAGAGCCTTCAGGCTGGCAGATGATCAGCGCGAATGGGTGCTGGCGCATCTGGATCATCGGGAGAAGGGCGGCTACGGACGGCTACAGGTGGAACTGCAGCTCGAAGGTGGCTTGGCTGTGGAAGGCCTGACCTACCGAGCCGGACCGGACAATCCCGAGTACCTGGGACCGGCGTCCATCGCGCAGATGGTGGCGCAGATGGCCGCAGCCAAGGGGCCAAGCGGCAGCAACCGCCAGTATGTGCTGGCGCTGGAGGCAGAACTCGCCCGCCAGAACATCGACGATGCCGAACTCAGCGAACTGGCCGCTGAACTGCGTCGCTACTTGGCAATGGCCTGATTTTCACTGGCCAACGCTTCCTGCCGTCGACCCAGATTCAGCCCCAGCAAGGCCCAAACGGCCGCCGCAGGCGCGGCCAACAGGGCGATGGCGCCCACCGACATTCCGATCGCCGCGAGCCCGGCATAGGCCCAGCCGCTGAACAGATCGCCGCCGCGATACACGGCTGCATCGAGAAAGGGCTTGGCCTTGTACTTGGCCTGGCGGTCCAGCACCGTCCACAGCACCTCGCG
>JAGRJL010000136.1:0-599 GCA_020442775.1 Lysobacterales bacterium
ATCGGCGGCTCGGCAGTGTTGAATCTGCTCGGCAACCTGATCGCGCCAGGGGAGACCCGCACGCTGCACTGGAGCGCTGGCCAGACCTTCATCGGTACCGCGCTGCAAACGCCGGTGGTGGTGGTTCATGGCGTCCTGCCGGGTCCCACCCTGTGCCTGACCGCGGGCACTCACGGCGATGAGCTCAACGGGATCGAAGTGGTCCGTCGGGTGCTGAGTGAAACCGAGCCACAGGATCTGGCCGGAACCCTGATCGGGGTGCCGATTGTCAACCTGGCGGGCTTTTCGCGCGGTGATCGCTATCTGCCCGATCGCCGGGACCTGAACCGGTTCTTCCCGGGTCGGCCGAATGGCAGTTCGGCTTCCCGCATTGCCCACAGCTTTTTCGCGGAGGTGGTTCGCCATTGCGATGCGCTGGTGGACTTCCATACCGGCAGCTTCGAACGTTCGAACCTGCCGCAGGTTCGCGGGGACCTGCGCATGCCGGCAGTTCTGGAGATGACCCGAGGTTTCGGCGCGACTTCGGTGCTGCATTCTCCGGGCGCCCCAGGCATGTTGCGGCGGGCCTGTACCGATGTCGGCATACCGGCAGTGACCTT
>JAGRJL010000136.1:664-9455 GCA_020442775.1 Lysobacterales bacterium
TACAAGCTGGGAATCGCTCGCCGGGCGCGGCTGTGGCGCGAGCCTCAGCCGGTGTTCTACGACTCCAAGTGGATCCGCGCAGGGGCCGGTGGTCTGTTCTTCAGCAACGTGTCGCTGGGTGACGAGGTCCGCGCCGGGCAGCGATTGGGGCGGGTCATCGACCCGATTTCCAATCAGAGCCTGGAGATTGTTTCCCCGGTGCGCGGCAAGGTGCTGGGAATGGCCCTCAATCAGGTGGTGATGCCGGGCTTTGCCGCATTCCATGTTGGAGTGGCGACCTCGGAGAAGCAGGCGGTCGAGGAAGCCGCTTCTGGACGAGAGCATTCGCCGGAGGATCTGACCGAGCTGGAACGGGTCGATGAATCGGAGCCGGAAAGCGAGCCGCAGCCCCGAGCCAAGGATGAAGCAGAAGCCGAGAACGACGGCGAGGAATAGAGGTCGGGGCAGATATCCAGAGCCGACGGTTCCGCGCTAGGGTTCCGCCAGAGCGGCAAACGTAGCCGGCTCCCAGATCCTTGGGCGCGGTCCGAAATGATGCCGACCTAATCGACCCAGATGTAGTCGACGATGACCGGACGATGGGGCGTCAGGCGGGTCAGGTCCAGACCATCCAGACCATGCGCCTGGCGCTGGGGTGCGCTCAGGTCATCCAGATCCAGGACGAAGGCATTGACCGGCCTTAGCGCGCGTCCGTGCATCTGGTGGTCCAATTGTCCGGAGGCATAGGGGGTGCCGCGACCGTCCCAGGTCCATCTTTCGATGCCATCCAGGTGCAAGGCCTGAACCGCCTTGAGCTGGTCTCGCCGCGCACTTTCTCCCTGGACGATCATCAACGGAGCCGGCCCATTGACCGCATTGAAGTCGCCGCCGACCAGGATGCCGTCGGTTTGAGCGGTTCTGCTGGCGTCGATCGCCGAACGCAGCGCACCGGCTTCGAACCGTCGCCGCGACTCCTCCCAGCTGTCGCCGCCATCGCCGCAGCACTGAAAATCGAGACCGGCAATCAGCACCTCGCGGCCCTGCCATGTCAGCCTGGCGCCGACCATGGTTACGCCGGACTGAAGTCCCTGCTGCAGTCTGGCTTGGCTCCTGGCATCGTTGGCTGCGGCCAGCCACTGTTTTCCCAATGCATCTGGGTAGGGATTCTGGTCGAAGCGGGTCACGCGCTCCAGCGGATCCTGCGCGGCGATGGTGCTGCGCTCGCGGCCACCGCTGTTTCCATAGATCACCTGCCAGCTGCGCTGTGGATCGCCCAGGCCCTGGAGGGCGCGCCGGAGTGCGTTTGCGTCCCGGTCCACCGGCATTTCGTCCAGAATCAGCAGATCGGCGTTGACCATCGCCAGGACCCGCCGAAAATCTTCGGTCTGGTCAAAGAAGCTCTGCCGCGAGACGTTCCAGTTCAGGACCCGCAAGTCGGTGCTCGAGGGGCGCTCCAGCGAGTGGGTGATGGGCCCAAGCGCAATCACCCCAGCGCGCTCCGGCGGATGATCGCCGGCAGCGCAGCCGGCCAGCAGCAGCGCAATCAGTATCCAGCTGGGCATGTTGATCCGGGCCTTCATCGGCACGCAGAGTAGCTCAGACTGGGGCAGTTGGGTCCCATGCGGTGAGCGCAGGCTGGCAGTACGGTCGTTGACCTGGGTTAACCTTGGGTCTGGTCTGAACTCATGGGGCGGTCGATGCGCGCAGTACAGTGTCAGCAGTGGGGTGGGCCTGAATTGCTCACGGTAGCGGAGCTCCCTCTCCCCGAGCCGGGTCCAGGCCAGGTTCGGATCAAGGTGGCTGCGGCCGGGGTCAATTTTCCGGACCTGCTCATCATCCAGAACAAGTATCAGATGCAGCCGCCGCTGCCGTTCACGCCGGGCGCGGAAGTGGCCGGAGAGATCACCGCCGTGGGCGAAGGCGTGACCGGACTCAAGCCCGGAATGAAGGTCGCGGCGCTGTGCATGATCGGGGGCTTTGCCGAGGAATGTCTGGCCGCGGCGGCGGCCTGCATGCCATTGCCGCCAGGCGTACCGGCGACGCTGGCGGCGGCCTTCGTGCTGGCCTACGGCACCAGCTGGCACGCGCTGCGCGATCGCGCCGAACTCAAGGCAGGGGAAACTGTGTTGATTCTGGGTGCGGCTGGTGGAGTTGGGCTGGCCGCGGTGGAAATTGCCAAGGCGATTGGTGCCACCGTCATTGCGGCGGCTTCTTCCGAGGCCAAACTGGCGGTTTGTACCGAGCATGGCGCCGATCACACGATCAACTACAGCGAAGCCGATCTTCGCGCGGAAGTGAAGAAGCTGACCGAGGGACGCGGGCCTGATGTCATCTTCGATCCGGTGGGCGGACGATTTGCCGAACCGGCCTTCCGTTCAATCGGCTGGCGTGGGCGTTATCTGGTCATCGGCTTTGCCGATGGCGAGGTGCCCTCCCTTCCGATGAATCTGCCGCTGCTCAAGGGTGCGTCGCTGGTCGGCGTGTTCTGGGGTGAGTTTGCCAAGCGCGAGCCGAAGAACAACGCGGCAGGGATGGCCGAGCTAATGGGTTGGGTGGCCGGTGGCCAGCTGCGGCCGAGAGTTTCCCATCAGTACAGTCTCGAAGAGGTGCCGCAGGCGCTGCGTGACATGGGCGAGCGCAAGGTAGTCGGGAAAGTCGTCGTAGTGCCTGGCTAGCAGCGGCGCACCCGGTCCATTGCGCTCAGCGCCGCCGTCTGCCTGGGCGGGGTGCCGCATCAGGTTCGCGGGGCCGAGCTTTTGGTCGGCGCCGATCAAGCTTCTCGCTGGTTGGCACCTGCTCGCCGGCGGCTGACTGCGAGTTGGCGCGTGGTCGCTTCGGAACGGCCAGCACGGTGATTTCCTCACGATCGTGATAGAGGTGGCGCGCTTGCACCTGGAGCGGTAACCGGCATTGCTGGAGCAGCTGCTCGCGCAGTCGCAGCCAGGACTGGTAGCGACTTTGCATCGGCAGCTTGAGGTTGAACAGGGCGCGAGCGCACCAGCGGTTGCTCAGCCACAGGGCGATGCGTTCAACTACCCGTGCGGGCTTGGCGACCATGTCGCAAACCAGCCAGTCCACCGGGCGCGGCGGCTGCCAGCGGAATCCGTCGGCACGCAGGTGAGTCAGCAGCGGGTCGCCCTGCAGCTCGCCCTTGATCGGTCCGTTATCGATTGCGGTAACACTCATTCCACGGTTGACCAGCTGCCAGCTCCAGCCGCCCGGTGCCGCGCCCAGGTCCACCGCTCGCATTCCCGCACGCAGCCAGCGGCTGCGCTGCGCGGCAGTCAGCATCAGCGCAAAGGCCTCGTCCAGCTTCAGGGTCGAACGACTGGGCGCGCCGTGGGGCATCTTCAGTCGGGCAATGCCGCCGGGCCAGGGATTGCTGACCGAACCAACCGTCTGGGCAAGTAGCGCGGTCGTGCTGTCGACAAACACGACGATGACCGATCCCGGCCGGCTCTGGCTGACCAGCGGCAGGGAAAGTTCGTTGGCCAGCTGACGACCCATCGATCGGAGCATGGGGGCCAGCTTGCGCCCGGATTCGCTGTCGGCTGCCAGCAAAATCAGGGAGTCGCCATGGATTGCGGAGGCGCGCAGATGCGCTGCGATAGGGCCGATGCGGTCGCCGCGGGTCAATCCCTCGAGTGCGCCGGACACCCTCAGCAGGTCGCGCGCGAATACCGGCATCGTCGTCGGATCCCGGTTTGAAGTGGCTTGAACCAGACCATCAGTCACAAGGCCTGCGTGGTCGGCGCCCAGATCCTTCAGCTCCTCGACCAGATCGGCTTCGAACCCGCAGCGGCTAAAGCCCAGCAGCCCGCTGGTCGGAAGTGGCCCGAGAGGATTGGCCTGCCGGGTCCTCACTCGCCGATGGAGATCTGGCGGGACTGACTGGCGCCCGCGCGCAATAGCGCAGCCCAACGCTCGGGGTCCGGTTGCCAGCTGGCGTTCAATGGTAGATCGGCCCCAGGTGCTTCAAGCTCGGACCTCAGCGCATTCCAGGCGATCTCAATGGCAGACCTGGCGGCCCTTCGTTGTTCCGCATCAGCCTGCCAGTCGAAACTCTGAATGCTTTCGCCAAGCCGGTTGCTGACGCCAGCGGCCTGCAGTTGTTGACCCAGGGCGGCGATGGATTGCGCTGCGAAACGCCGCGAAGCGGGGTAGTGATCGTCAAGCAGGGTCAGCAGTGCGGGCAGGATCTGCGCTCGCTGACGCGGATCCAGGCCATTGTCCTTGCCGGATTCGACCGCAGCGATCGCCTTTTGCGCGGCGTCACCGGCCAGCATCTGCGCATAGCCATCGGCAATATCCAGCGCCGCGCCATCGAGTCTGGCGCCGAGCTGTCCCTGCCAGTTCCAGCCCTCCCGCAGTTGTACGGCCACCCACTGCAGCGAGCGATCCTGGTGGCAGTTGGTACAGGCGTTGGGCTTGCCGGCGCGGGCGCTGATCGCCGGGTCGGGCCGCTCGATATGGTGACTGCGGTGGGTGGTCATCACCCCGTACGCGGCATAGGGCATGTGACAGGCATAGCAACTGCTGCCCTCGCTTTCAGCCGGGTGGCGCGTATGGGCGACAAGACCATCGGGCTCAGCGAGCGGCTGATGGCACTGGAGACAAGGTGCGTTGCCGCGATTGCGTTGGCTGATCATCCCGGCTGGATCACCGCCATGCATGCTGTGGCAATCGATGCAGCTCAGCTGTGCCTGCTGATAGCACTTCGACTGCAGCAACCCCTGATATTCATAGGCGCTCAACCGGGGACTGCCGTCTGCCCAGAAGCGGTTGCGGTAAAGGTCCGGTTCCGCTCGGGCAGGGGAGGGGGTCCATTGCCACACGGGTGAGACGTGCTCGTTGAGATTCATGCCGGCCCGGTAGGTGGGGCCGGTGTCCAGCCAGCGCTGCAGCAACTGCGGGTCCTTGGGCACCCGCTGGGCGTGGCATTGGCCGCAGATCTGGGTGCTGCGTTCGGCGTTCAGTCGGGCGGGATTGACAATGCTGGCGTCGGCCACGCCGCCCAGATCGACCAGCCAGCGACGCACCGCTGACTGGTTCGCTGCCAGATGCGCCTGGCCTGGGCCATGGCAGCTCTCGCAGCCGATCCCCAACTCCGCGACCTCGGAGCGATAGGTCGCCTCGTTGGCAGCATTGACCGGTTCACCGCGACTGGCCCGCGCGACCAGTTCCGCATAGTTCTGGATGTGCGGCTGGGGACCGGTGTTGTGGCAGAAGATGCAGTTGTGATCCCACACCGAGACCATCTGATCGAAGGGCAAATCGTCGCCATGCAGGAAGGCGTTGTTGACTCGGACCCACCCTTGATCCTGGTTGTGCCACAGGTAGTGCAGTCGGTAATAGGTGCCTTCGCCGACCGGGTCCTGGGTCAGATACTGCTGGTAGCGATGCGATCCGACGGTGCGGATCACCGGAATCCGGCTCAGCAGCTGATTGTCCTCAAGGCGACGGTACTCGAACCAGAACTGTCCCTCTGCGCTGGTCGGAAGCACCCGCACTCCGCCGTATTCCAGCGCCCGTCCGTCGAATTGCCCCTGCACACTGTGCGCGTCGGCCTGCTGGGTCATGGTCCGGTGAAAGGTGCGCTGCCAGCTGGCATGCCGATCCTGATGGCAATCGACACAGCGGTCCGAACCGACAAAAGCAAGCTGGGCAAAGTCCGGCGCCACGGACGCATCGGCCAGAACCCCGCGCCCGTACCAGATGAGCGCCAGCCCCATGACGAGCGCGACAATCCCCAGCGCGGATCCGATTCTTGGCCTCATCACTTGCTAGTTTAGTGCGCCCTCCAGCGCCTTGCGGCAGCGATCGAAACGCGCGGCCAGACTGGCTCTGGATGTCGCCGAGAGTGGGCCCACCGAGAACCACGCTGCCCACAGCCGCGCCGCGTGGCGCGCTGCATCGGTGACCTCGCCTCCCGCCATCCGCTCGGCGAGGCGCTTGACCTGCAGGTCCATGCGCTCGGATTGGAACTCTGCCGGGCTGTCGACGCCGGCGAAGAACTCGCAGTCCAGCAGCACCGCTTCCGCTTCGCGCTGCTGCGCTTCGAGCAGATTCAGCACCTGGGCCATGTCCGCCTCGTCCGCCTCGCCAGAGACCGCTTGCAGGCGTCCCCGCCGGATCTCCAGCGCAGCCTGCAGAGCCGTGTCGCTAAGTGGTTCGGCATCGATCAGATCGTGCAATCCGGGCTGGTCCAGTCCGGAGCCGTCGATCCACGCGGCCTCGATCCGGTCCAGACGGCTGGCTCGGGTGGCCAATGCGGTATAGGCCGACAGCCGCTGGTGGCGCAGCCGCTGTCCGTATCGTTGATCCACCTGGCGCATGGCCTCATCAATGCGTCGCTCGCGCTGACGGTCCAGCGGTCCCAATTCGGCAATCTCTTCGCGGCACTGCTGCTGCAGTCGCTGCAGCCCCTCGGCACCGATCTGATCGTCGCTGCAGGCATCCTCGAGTCGCTTGAGCAGGCGATTGAAGCTCTCGATCTGGGCCTGGTTCTCGGCCTGTTCGACCTCGCGCTGGCCGGCCAGAGCGGTAAACACTGGATCCACCAGCTCGCGCAGCTCTTTCCACTGCGCCTGGTCGCGCTTGCGATCGCCACTGCCCAGACTGCGCCAGCGCGACTGCGCCTGCTTGGCCCGCTCGGCATGCTCTTCGACCGGCAGCGCCGCAAGATCCCGACGTAGCTCCGCAATCAGCCGACGTTTGCCCAGCTCCACCTGCTCTGACTGTTCCGCCAATCGCGTATCGACCGCCAACAGGTCGGCGCGCAGTCGCTGGCCCATACTCTTGCGCTGCCTGGGATCGATTTCGTTGAGTTCACGCAGGCCGTCAACCAGCGTGCGGCGCAGCGCCATGATCGCCTTGCGATCCCTGGCCTCGGCCAGCTGCGCCTCAATATTGCTGGCCGACTGTTCCAGCGCCTCGCCACGTTCTCGGCGCAGTTCCGCGCGCTTTTCGAAATAGGGGCGGGCAGGCTTGAGCACCTGGAATACCAGCGCGTTGAAGCGCTTGCCCAGTCCCCGCGCCGGGCTCTTGGGGTCAATCCCTTCGAGCGCGTCAATCCGTCGCCATTCGGCCTGCAGCTCTTTCACCCGTGCGGCGACCGCATCCGGGTGCAATCCCGCCTCAGGGAGTGCCTCCAGGTCGTCGCACAGACGTCGACGAATCTCGTTGTTGGACCAGCGCTGCCAATCGAGCAGCTTCCTCGCCTCGGCCTTCGCCTCCGCATAGCCGGGTCGCAGGGCCCTTGGCAAACCCTGATGGGCCTGCTTGATCACCTCCAGCTGGTCGATCGCCGCGCGAGCTTCGGCGGCTTGCTGGGCAACGACGGCCTTTTCCAACTGCGCGATCAATGCGCTGGCCTGCTCGAACATGGCCTCTCTGGCGCGGCTGCGTCGCGCCTGCTCGATTCTGTCCAGCCAACGGCGAAGTTTGTCCACAGATTGGGCCAGGAGCTCATCTTCTGCCAGCGCCTCCAGCGCTGCGGACACGGGTGCCAGATCGGCACGACCGTCCTCCGCAGCCTGCTCGATCTGCTCGATGATTTCGGCCAGTCGCGGATCCTGCACCTCGGCGGGCGCTTCGGCGGCCGCTGGCTCGGCCGGCTCAGCTGCGGTCGGCGCCGGATCCTCCTCAGGAACTGGCTCTGATTCAGACGGCTGATCCAGCGCTTCGCTGACTACCTCGACAGTCTTGCCGTCGATCGCCTCCAGCGCGCCGTGCAGGGCCTTGATCAATCCCTCCACCCGTCGCTGCATGGCCTCATCAACGTCGGTCTTCAGCCCGTTCCAGTCCGCTTCGATGGCGCTCAGTTGCTGCGCCACGTCGGTGGGCAATTCATGCAACAGGCCTTCCATTCGGGTGCACAGGTCGAGACTGTGCTGGCGCTTGGCTTGCCCGTCACCGTTCTCCATGGCGCGCTGTTCCAGCAGGGCGCTGGCGGCGCGATAAACCCGTTTGTCGGTCTTGCGCGACTGCTCCATGACCCGCTTAAGGGCTGATTCGGTGTCGATCCGACTGACCAGCCACAGACGAATCTCGCCATCCGGGTCGCTCAACGCGCAATCGGCCAGCAAACCGGGGCGCTGCAGCTTTTCCAGCGCGATTCGACGCAGTGCAGCGCGACCGGCGTTGCGGGCGACCGATTCCAGAACGCTGGGGTCTTCCTCCACCCGCAGCAGGCGCTCGGCCTCACCCTGACGCGCGTCGTCAGCCTCCACCAATCCCTGCACGAAACGCTTGCGTGCGTCAGCGCGCAGGCGCTCGTCGGCGTCGTGCCTGCTGCGATCGGC
This sequence comes from Lysobacterales bacterium, assembly GCA_020442775.1. GTDB lineage: Bacteria > Pseudomonadota > Gammaproteobacteria > Xanthomonadales > SZUA-5 > SZUA-5. The sequence continues at coordinate 8,947 of JAGRJL010000136.1, forward strand.
GAACAGGCCCAGATCGTTCATTCGCCAGATAGCGGCACGGCGGACCGCGGCGCTGTCGTCCTGGGTGGCGATCGTCGGCAACGCCCCCAACAGATCCGGATCCTTGAGGCTTTGCACCGCGGTCGCCCGACGATTGGAGTCTGAACTCTGCCAGGCGGGCTTGAACAGTCGCTTGAATAGGCTCATGAGTGTTGGAGGTCTGTGGGTTGATGGGGACTTCGAATGACTCGCGGGAGGTGCGCTCGCTATTCGCTCAGCCGCCGGAACATCTCGAATCCTGCGGTGTAGACGCCGATCATGGTGGCGAAATTGGTGAGCACGAAGACCAGCAGGGCGCGGGCGACCCGGTTTCGCCGCCAGCCGGCGAAGCTGAGCACATCGTCCTTCAGTGCCTCGAAGTCGGCGACCTTGGGTCGGCGCAGATAGACTTCCGCGCCGGCGCTGAACATCCCTGCGGCCAGCGCGGGATGCAGCACGGTCAGCGGTGCGGAGAGGCCACCGGCCAGGGC
>JAGRJL010000137.1:0-16514 GCA_020442775.1 Lysobacterales bacterium
ACCAGCCGCTGACCCGGCGCTATCCGCAAATCCGCTGGCTCCATTTCGATCAGCCACTGGGCTTCTCCCGCGCCGTCTGGCACGGAGTTCAGCAAGCGCGTCATGGCGGAATCTATCTATTAAACAATGACATGCGGTTGGATCATCAGGCACTGGTTGAAGTGCTCCGCTGGCGCGGCCCGGCGGTCTTTGCGGTGGCCTCGCAGATCCTGTTTCCCGATGACGGACGCCGCCGCGAGGAAACCGGCTGGACCTTCATGCCCTTCGCCGATCATCTGGCGCGGCCCTATCACGCGCAGTCGCAGCGTGATGAGGTGCGCGGAACGGTCTGGGCTGGCGCCGGCTCCGCGCTCTATCACGGCCCCACCCTGGCCCGGCTATTGCCCGATTGCCTGAGCTATGACCCGTTCTACTGGGAGGACGTGGATCTGGGGATTCGTGCCCACCGACAGGGCTGGGAAAGCCTGTACTGCCCGCGCTCGCTGGCCCTGCATCTGCACCGGGTCACGGTGCAGCGCTACTACCAGCACAGCGAGGTCGACCGGATCTTCGAGCGCAACCGGCTGCAGCTCAGTCTGCGCGCGCCACAGTCGCCGTCCGACTTCGATACGCTCTATCGCCTGCTGTGCGGGCTGCATCCACGCAGCGTGACCGAACTGGCGACCCTGGCCAACTGCCGCATCCTGTGGCGGACCCGGGGCGCCGCCTGCGCCGCACCCATTCAGACTCCCCAGCTGGACATCATCCCGCTGCGTCGCCACCAGCGACCGACCCGATCGCCGATACTGATGGTCTCGCCCTTCGCGATGCTGCCGCCGCGCCACGGCGGGGCGATCCGCTCGGCCCGACTGGCGGCCGCGCTGGCCGAGGAGCATCCGCTGATCCTGCTCAGCGACGAAGCCGCGCTCTATCCGGAGATCGACGATCCCAGCTTTGCGATTTTCGATGCGCTCTATCTGGTCGACGGCCGCCCGCCGCTGGACCCCGCGAAAGCCGACGACCGGGTGGCGCGGATGCAGAATCACTGCCATCCGGCCCTGCGTCTGGAGCTGCAGCGCCTGATCGAGCTGCATCGGCCGCGCGCGGTGCTGATCGAACACATGGAGTTGGCCCCGCTGATCGAGCTTCCGCGAGGCTGGCGACCGCCGTTCTGGCTCAGCCTGCAGGACGTGCTGCTGCAGCCTGAGGATCCCACCCAGGCCGAAGCAGATGCAGCCGAGCTGGCGCTGATCGATCAGTACCAGCAGCTGATCGTCTGTTCGCAGGAGGATCAGGCGCTGCTGGGCGATCGCGCCAGCGTGCTGGTCGCCAACGGCTGTGACCTGGCGCCGGCAGGAAACTATCAGCCCTCCAGCGGGCACCAGATCCTGTTTGTGGGCCCCTTTCGCGCGAGCATCAACTGGATTGGCATCCGCGACTTCGTGAGCCAGGTCTATCCAAAGCTGCTGGCAGCACTGCCGGATCTGCGCCTGACCATCATCGGCGGCCCCGGTGCGCCCGAGCGCGCCGCCGAGTTCCCCGCCTTTCGCGCGTCCGGGATTGAGGTCCTGGAGTCCGTTGAATCCATAGCGCCCTATCTGCAGCAGGCCACGGTTACCATCAATCCGCAGCCCAGCCTGCGCGGCTCCAGCCTCAAGGTGCTCGAATCGCTGGCCGCCGGGCGTGTGTGCGTCAGCACCCGTGCAGGCGCGCGCGGGCATTTGCAACACGGCTTCGCCGGTCTGATCAGCTGCCCCGACCTCTCCGGTTTTGGCCCGGCGCTGCACAGGCTGCTGACCGAAACGCCCTATCGGCATGCGCTCGAAAAGCCCGATCCCAGACGTCTGACCGATTGCGCTTGGCCGACTTGCGCACTACCGCTGCTCAAGATGGCGGCGGCGTTGGACACCAATGACACCAACCAATCACGGAAATCATGACCATATCGGCCTCACTGGAACACTTGAGCGGAACCCCGGTGCTGGTCGCTGGAGGCGCCGGCTTTGTCGGCTCGGCCCTGTGTCGGGAATTGCTTCGGCACGGTGCCAGCGTCAGCGTCTTTGACAGCCTGCTCCATGGCAGCGAAGCCAATCTGACCGGCCTTGATCTGCAAAGCTTCGTGGGTGACGCCTGCGAGGCCGAGACCCTGGATCGCTGCCTGCAGCGAATTCGCCCCGAGCTGGTGGTCAACTGCATGGGCGACACCTTCGTGACCAGCGCCTACGACCATACCCTGCGCTTTCTGCGCAACAACGTCGAAGCTACTCACAATCTGCTGCGCAGCGCCCGCCGGGTCGGCGTTACGCGGATCCTGCAGCTGTCCTCCACCGAGGTCTATGACGCCCGCTCCGGCCAGCCGCTGAACGAGCGAACCGCGCTGAATCCGCTCAATTCCTATGCGGTCACCAAGCTGGCGGCCGATCGATTGTGCGCAACCATGTGCGTGGAATCGGGCATTCCGGTGCTGATCGCGCGGCTGTTCAACTGCTACGGACCGCGCGAAACCCACGCCTACCTGATCCCCGAAATCATCGATCAGCTCCATCGCGGCGATCAGCTCATCCTGGGTAGCCTGCATGCGGCCAGAGACTTCACTTACGTCGAAGACACCGCCCGGGCGCTGACCGCGCTGCTGGTTGCCGACGCCGCACCCGGCAGCGTGGTCAATATCGGTTCCGGCATCGCCTACAGCGTTGCCGAGATCGCGGGTGCCATCGGCGCGATCATGCGACCCGAAGGCTTCTCCCTGCACAGCGACCCCCGTCGATTCCGCCGCCGCGAGATCGAGCGCTTTCAGTGCGACTACCGGCGGTTGCATCAGCTGACTGGCTGGCAGCCGCGCACCACTCTCACCGATGGACTGCGCCAGACCATCGACTGGTACCGCGAAAACGATGCCTGCTGGCCATGGAAACATGCGGCCAGCGAACGGCCGTTAGCCTTGATCGACAAGCCAGCGCTCGAACCCATTGCTGATCAACTCGTGCAATCCTCATGGAGGCCACGCTAACGCAGCGCCCCCGCCGGGCTGATCCGCGATGCGCGCAGCGCTGGAATGCCCGCGGCGACCAGCGCGACCCCGGCCACCGCGATCAGATTGCTGGCGAAGATGAACGGATCGAGCGGATCGACCCCGTAGAGCAGGCGGTTGAGCATGCGCACGCCGAGGAGCGCGATCAGCAGCCCGACGGCTGCGCCCAGCAGCGCCACTCGTACGCCTTCGCCCAGAATCAGCCTGGCTACATGGGCCGAGGGCCCGCCCAGGGCGCGGCGGATCGCCAGTTCCTTGTCGCGCTGCCCCACCGAGTAGCTCACCACGCCGTAGACACCCATCCCGGCCAGCAGCAGCGCCAGCGCGGAGAATCCGCCGAGCACCGTGGTGGTCAGCCGCCGCGGCGCGATCACCCGATCAACGATCTGGTTGAGGGTGTAGACATCGCCGGTGGCCATCTCAGGATCATGCAGCCGGATCGCCGCACGCACTTCCGGCACCAGCGAGGCGCGGTCTCGGGTGGAGCGCACCACCAGCTCCACCGAACTCCAGTCGTCAATCTGGGTGATGCTGAAGTACATCTCGGGATTGGGGGTCTGCTCCAGGCTGCGCGGAATGTCGGCAACCACGCCCACTACCCGGCCGATCTCGTTGTCGCCGTTCATCACCACCTGGCCCAGCGGATCCCGTCCCGGCCACAGCTGGCTGGCCATGGTCTGATTGACCACCATCGCCCGCAGCTCGGCGGCGTCGGTATCCTTGGGTTGCAGATAGCGCCCAGCGAGCAGCGGCACCTGCAGAGTCTGCAGGTAGCCGTCATCGATGATTCGCGGCGCCGCCACCGGGTAGCTGCCCTTGGGATAGCTCACCCCCTTGGCGGCCGCGCCCCAGCCGCGATTGCGGCCGAAAGGCAGGGTGTCGCTGAGCCCGGCCGCGCTGACCCCGGGAATCTCTCGCACCCGCTGCAGCAGCGCCTGGTAGTAGCTGACCCGCTCAGCGTTGCTCTTGAAGTTGCGCGCGCTGTCCACCCGCCAGGCCACCACCTGGTCCGGATTGAAACCCAGTTCGATCTGCAGGACTGCGACGAAGCTGCGAATCAGCAGGCTGGATGCAATCAGCAGCGCACAGGCCAGCGCTATCTGCGAAACCACCAGCACCTTGCGGGTGCGCGCCGCGGCGGGACCCGCGCTCCCCCTCGCGGTGCCGTCATTGAGCGCGCCCGCGGCATCGGCTCGCCACAGCTGCAGCGCCGGAAAGACGCCGCAAATCAGTCCTGCCCCCGCGCTGACCAACACGCTGAACAGCACCGCCTCCAAGCCCAGCCTGGCGCCCTGCAGCAGCGGCACGCTGAATACCGCCAGCTGCCCCAGCGCATGGATTCCGACTTGAGCCAGCACCAGTCCGCCAACGCCGCCAGCCAGCGCCAGGATCAGGCTTTCCAGCAGCGGCTCTCTGACCAGCTGCCACTGACTCGCGCCCAATGCCACCCGGGTCACCCACTCCTTGCGCCGTGCCTGCGCGCGCGCTAGCAGCAGTGACGACAGATTCAGACAGACGATCAGCAGCAGGCACAGCACCGCGGCGAACAGGACCGCAAAGGCGGGGCGGAAGCTGCCGCGCACATGGTCGTCCAGGCGCTGCAGCTCGGCGTCAAACAGTCCGCGTTCCGGGTGTTGCTGCGCGGTACGCGCCGAGATTCCGGACAGTTCCTGCTGGGCTTGAGCCAGCGTGGCGCCCGGCCGCAGCCGACCAATCGCAAACAGGGTGTTGCCCTCATTGTGCATCTGCTCGACCTGGGGGAAAGGCACCAGCATCTGCACCCCGGAACCGGGCGAGAACACCGAATCAAAGTCGAAAGCCGCCGGCATCACTCCGGCCACTCGAACCGGCGCCCCATCTATGGTCAAAGTTTGCCCGACAACGTCAGGATCGGCGCCGAAGCGCTGCATCCAGAAACCATGACTGAGCACCGCCGCAGTGGCGGCACCGGCATTCCAGGCCATCTCCGCATCATCGAAGCCCCGACCCAGCGCGGGCTGCACGCCCAGCACCTCGAAGAAGTTCTGGGTCACCGGCACTCCGCGCAAACGCAGCGAATCACCCTCGCCGCTCAGCGTGTACTGCAGGTACTCGTAGAAGGCGTAGTAGGCCGCGATGTCGCTGAAAGTCTCGTTCTGTTCGCGCCAGGCGGTGTAGTTGTAGAGCTGCGAGGTACGATCGGAGAGCCCGTCACCGCTGCCGTTATTCTCGATCCAGACCAGACGCTCCGGCTGCTCGAAGGGCAATGGCTTGAGCAGAACGGTGTAGACCACGCTGAACATCAGCGCACAGGCGCCTATTCCCAGCACCAGCATGGCGACCGCCAGCATCGAGAAGCCGGGCGCGTTGAGAATCTGGCGAGTGGCAAGACGCAGACTGCGAATCATCGGCAAGCGCATTCATGACGGAGTGGGCGGGACCGAAGCCCTCGCCGGTGACTTCCAGCAAGTTTCTTGCCAATCCGCTACGGATGCTATCTAACTGATTTGATTGGGTTCTTTGAGCCACCTGGCGGCAAGCGACTGGATCGGGCGTGCGCAAATGGATGCCCGGCAGCGAAATCGAACATCGGCCTGTCGCCAGGCGCCAGTACATCGATCGGGCTGGCTGTTGATCGTTCTACACCGCCGCGGGTGTCCATGCCTCGCTGCGCCGCCGCTGGCGATGAACCACCCGGTTGCGGCCCTTGCGTTTGGCCTCGTAGAGCGCGCCGTCGGCGGCCACCAGCAGGTCGCGCATATCGAAGCCTTCCTCGGCAGTGGAGGTCACCCCGAAGCTGGCCGACAGATAGCTGGGTTGCTCGGACGATCCATACTGAATCGTGTGCACCGCCAGTCGGCAGTCGTTGGCCAGATCCACCGCTTCGTCGGCCGACTTTCCGGGCAGGATAAAGCCGAATTCCTCGCCGCCCAGTCGACCGAACAGTCCGTGAGGTGCCAGCGTCTCGCGACAGCAGTCGGCGGCGCGGCGCAGCATCTCGTCGCCCACCGCATGGCCATGCTCGTCGTTTACGGTCTTGAAGAAGTCCAGATCCATGATCAGCAGCGCCGCGCGTCCGCCGCTGCGCTGGGCCTTTTCCAGCAGCTGCCTGCCGTGGTTCATGAAATGGGGTCGACTGGCCGCGCCCGTGAGCGAATCACTTTGCGCCAGCAGCTGGAAATGGCGCTTCATCTTGCGCGTGCGCAGGGCCCAGACCACCGCAAATCCCAGCACCGTCAGCAGCAGCAGGATCGACAGCCGGGCATTCTGCACCGCCGTGGTGTTGACCTCCTGCTGCAGCCGGAGCACGTCGTTCTGCCGGTTCAGCCCCTCGATCTCCAGCTTCTGCGCCTGGGTGCGGTAGCGGGCCAGTTGGAATGCCAGCGCGCGCTGGCCGACCTCGTCCAAATAGGCTCGCTCGACCTCTGCATTGCGCTGCAACGCCTGGAAGGCCTCAGCGAATTCACCGCGCCGGCTGGCGACCTCGGAAAGGACCCGCCAAGCTTGTGCCAGCGGCTCGGTCTGTTCGCCAACCCTGCTGATGTCGATGGCTTGCTGAGCCCTCCGTTTCGCGTCGTCAAGATTTCCCAGGGCCAATTGGGCGCGCGCCAATTGCGCGGCCATGTCAGATATCAAGTGGTGATAACGGGTGGAAGTAATTTCAGTTTCGTGTTCTGAAAGAGACCGCACCGCTTCCATCGGGAGATCATTGCTCAAATAGAGCTTTGCCGCGATAACCCTCATGACTCCAGCGAAAAGATACTCGCCAGCGAGGGTGCATTCATCGATGGCATCCAGGAGGTCCTTTCCGACCGCCACCAGCTTTCCGGTCTTGATTCCCGAATCGGCCTGAATGCCGAGTGCCCCACATCGGGCCCAGGGAATTTCCGTTTCTTCGAGCAACTGAGTTGAGAGGCGCAGACTGTCTTCATTCTGGCCCACGATGTAGTGCAACTGCGCAGCAACAGCTAGGGCTTGAGCCCGCGCGACCGGATCATCTTGCTGGGGTAGCTCCTCAATCAGCAAATTCAGTTGCTCAAAGCTCTCGATGTGACGCTGTGCAAGACCCAGCGCATTAACCAAAGAACTTCGACTCCTGAACCTTACCGTTGCGTCTTTGGCCTGTTCTACCAGTTTCGTCAGTTGGTCGATTCCGGCCGCGTAGTTTCCTCCGTAGACGGTTTGCCAAGCGCGGAGATAGGCCAGTTCTTCGCTTTGCGCCTCGGTCAGCGAGTCTGAATCCAGCGTATCGAGTAGACGACCGAACTCCGCGTAGTCAACGCGCTTCAGATCTTCGGCCCTGGCAAGCTTCGTCTCAACAGTGTCGGCGAAGCTTGCTGAAATCGGCGCGATGGCGGACACCGCGACGAACACCAGTGCGAGCGTGCGTCGCGTTCCGAGCTTCATGGTCGGTTCAAAAGGCCGGGCATGCGATCACGCCGCCTTGCGAACTCCAGACGGTGACTTGGGCTCTTCGGACTCCTGTTCTTCGCCACCTTCACCGCTGTCGCCATCTCCATCTGGATCCGGGTCCTTTGCTGGGAACAGGAACATCGAAATGGGTTTGCGCGCACCGAGCAGCGCCAAAACACGCGCGGAATTGCAGAGCTCGGACTTTGAGCTGATAACGTCGAGTCCATCGATTGCTCGCTCCAAAGCGGCGTCATCGAGGCTCAAGTCAGCATCCACACCACACCGCTCAATAACTGACATCAATTCATTCATGCGCGCGCTTCCCCTGGTCGTTGTGAAAGGTCTGCCGGCTTTGCCGATCCCGCTTCATCGTGCGGGCCCAAAGGATAACTGCACCTGTCGCACTTTCGACAGGCTTTTCGATGAATCCCATCTGTCGCGCCACCCGCCGGGCTGGATAGTTGTCCGGCCGGCAACGCAGCAGTACACGCGCAACATTATTCGACAACAGTTGATCGGCGAGCGCGGACATCCCCTCCACGGCATAGCCCTTGCCGTGGGCGACCCGCGGCGCCATGACCCCCATCTCCCAGTCGAATCCGTGTTCGTCCCATCGCTGCAGCCCATACAGGGCCACGACAGCGCCTGTGTCGGTCGCTTCGGCAACGACTCGATGACCATGTTGGGGATGGGGACTCGTCTCCCAAGGGAGATTTCCAAAGGGATCTCGCTCATGGTCGGAGATCGCCGGTTCGAGACCGCGCTGCGGAAATTTCGGTGCCTGCCCGTTGGCACGCACAGCGCGACGGAAGTCAGCGAGGGCAGCGTCCCGTGACAGCGTTGGCCCGATCAAGCGCATCGCCAGCGGATCGGTGTAAAGCGAGCAGTAGAAGCCTTCGTGCTCGCCGCCAAGGAGGCGCAGCCGCAGCCTTTTGGTTTTGAGTGGAACAAGGTCCATCGAAAGCCCCACGACCGAGATCCAGATCTTCAGTAGTGTCGCTCAACCGACATGCAAAACGACGCGGGGCAGAGAGTTGCTCCGCCCCGCGAATCAATCTGTTCTACCAATGACCCGCGAACGCGGTGATGTCATTGCAAATCAGGCTGCTTCCTGGTCGCTGACGCCGTGAGCAGCGAAAACGCAGGGCACAGGATTGGCGGCAAACACCACCGGGACCAGCTTCGCGGCAAAGACTGCGCAGGTCATGCGAGTCCGTGCGCAGCTCAGGCTGCCGAGTTGAGACTGGTCAAGGTTCAGCAGGGCCTGAACTTCGTTGTCTTCGAGACCGGCGGCGCGGGCAGCGTGAGCCAGGGTGTCTCGGTCGGCATGGGCCAGGCTGGCGTCGGCGCCACAGGATTCGAGAAAAGCCATAATGCGATTCATTGGAAAGCTCCTAATTGAATGAAAACTTCAGTCGTACGCCGCTCGATCCGTCGTGCGGCCTGCTTGTTGCTGCCAGTCTGCGTCCCTCCCGCTGGCTGGGTGTAGATGAATTTTCCCGGTCTCCCGGGAGCTAAGACGTGCGGCTCCAGTAAACCTGCAGACCACCGGGCAAGGCGACCTCGTATCCCCTGAATCCCGCACGCACGGCAGTGCGTCGCGCGGCGTGATTCTCCGCCTTGCAGCGCAGGGTTATCCGATGGGCGCCAAGCTCTAGCAGGCGCGCGCTGAGCACACTCAACACTTCTGTGGGGTAGCCGTGTCCACGCCCATTGGGCAGTGTCATGACGCCAAGTTCCCATTCGTGTCCGTCATCGTCCCAGCAGTCCAGCCCAAACAGGCCGGCAACTCCCGTGTCGACAGCGAGTTCTGCGACAACTCGCAGGCAATGGTTTGGCTGCTCGGCACTGGTGTTTTCCCAAGGCCACTTGAGCGATTCGATGCTTTCCTCCCGCGCGCTGACCACTCGCTGGGGCAAAATGTCGAGGGCTTGCTGCTGCATTTGCAGGCGCGCCGAAAAACGTTCACGAGCTTCCGCAGGCGCCAACGGTGCGCCAATGCCGCGCATCGTGTCTGGGCATCCGTAGAGCGCGCAGAAAACGGCCTCATCACGCGGCTCCAGCCAGCGCAGGCGCAATCGCTCGGTGGGACGCAGCAGCGCGTGAAAGTCCATCAGCCGGCCGATCCAGCGGCTTCCAGCGCCTTCAGGCGATCTCGGATCTCCGCGTCGGGCGTCAGCGGCCGAGCCGGTGGAATCACCAGGGTATCGGCCAGATCCACTTCGGCGTCGGCAAGATCTCCCAGCGTCAGCCAGCGGATATTGGCCTGCTCCAGCGGGAAGGTGGCGGCGCGATAGAGGCAGACGCGGTGGTCGGCCGGGTAATCGCGCTGCAGCACTTCGACCAGCAAGGCGCGCTGCGCGCTGCCGGTAGAGAACCGTGCCAGCGAGCGGTCACCGACCACGCCCACCTGCCACAGCACCAGCAGCGCGGCCGGATCGAAACGACGCTGATAGAGCAGGAACTGGGTGGCCTCGTAGTGCTGGCAGCCGCAGTCGCCCGGATCCAGGCCCAGGTCGGCGTAGAGGCAGTCCTCGGCAGAAACGCCAGGTTCCAGTCGAGCGCGAATCCCTTCGGCGCGAGCCCGGCGGATCGCCTCGTGCGGGACCCAGGCAAAGACGCCCGGGTGGCCGTAGAAGGCGCCGCAGACGCGCTGGCCAGCGCGGGCTGCGGCAAGCATCTCCTCGACCATGCCTTCATAGCCGATCATCCGCGAGCGGCCTTCCTGGTAGTGCGGCTGCAGGCTGACAAAGCGCTTGCTTAGCTCCTCCACCCAGCGCTCAACCAGACCGTCGGAAAAATTGCCGTAGACCACCTCGGCGTGTTCGATCTCATGGCGAGCTCGCGGCGTGAGGTGACCACCGAGCAGCATGCCGGTGCCCACGCAGACCAGTTGGCCCGCGTCCTTGTGATCAGTCATTGGTGAGTTTCCGAGTCAGGTAATCGCGGGCGGTGGGCGCCCGGGCGCGCGTAGTCTACCGATTGATGACCAATTGTGAAGTATGTATCGAGGCCCGCTCAGTCGCGCGACCCTCGGCAACCTTGTCGTGAGCGACAGGGGCCTTGGCTCAACGGCCAGCCACAGCGGTCTGTTGCCTGATCCGGTGGTTGGCGGCAGTCTCCGCTGAAACTTGCCACTCGGAGGCCCGCGGCCGATGCTCCCTGCGCTATCAGTTCGTCACAGGATTCGTCGGCCGCGGACTCACGAAACTGGGCAAAACGGTGGCCGGTTCGCGTTCGGCGAAATCAGGCGCCTGGTACTGGCAGGACTCACCCTGGTTCTGCTGGTCGGCTGCGCCCAGGTCCCTTCCCTCCCGACAGACTATTCGCTGACGCAGGACGCCAAGGTCGGCCTGTTGCTGGCTTCAGTCAGCTACCACGGCGGCTACTCCGGCTATGCGATGCGCTACCGTGCGATTGGCGGCAAGCGGTGGCGCGAGCTCAAGATCGGGTCCGGCACGACGCTGTTGCTGCCGGGCATGATGGACTGGGATATCGAATCTCCCGGCCTGCGCGGCAACACCTTTGTGGTGGAACTGCCGCCGGGCGAATACGAGCTGGGGTCGTGGGAAGTATCCAGCGGACCCGCCTACATCGTGCCCACCGAGCCCTTCAGCATCCGCTTCAACATCCATCCCGGCGCGGCCACCTACGTGGGCAACTTCCATTTCATTCGCGAGTCATCCCTCGGGCTGACCGTCACCGGCGTCAACGTGCAGTTTCGCGATGAATTCATCAGAGACCTAGAAATCATCGGGCAGAAGCTTCCGAATATCGATGCAAGCCAGGCGAGAAACAACGTGAGTCTGAGCGAGCCGGTTGAGAAGCTTGGGGTGGGTAATGCCACCACCATCAACGCCGTGATCGTCTATTGAGGTGGATCCAGAGCAAAGCCCTCTGTCGCCGGTTGTGTACTGACAAGACGCCGTCCATCGCCGATCTGCCACCCGCTGGGCAATATTGCCCCGAGAAGCTTGCTAGTTTTTCGCATTCGAGCAGTCCTCCGGGAGTAGGAAATGAGCCCAGTAAGAGCCACGCTGCTGTTGCTGACCACCTGTTCAGGCCTGGCAATGGCGGGTGGCGTCCCCGGCGATCTGCAGCTCAACCCGTTGGGCGTAGGAACCACCGCACCGCTGGCCGCGCGGCACGCCGGTGACGGCAGCAACCGGCTGTTCATCGCCGACCGCTCGGGCACCATCAGCATCTACGATGTCGCCAGCGGTCAGCTGCTGGCGCAGAACTTTCTGGATATCAGCGGACTGGTGGACACCACCTTCGAAGGTGGCCTGCTGGGCCTGGCCTTCCATCCCGACTACGCAAGCAACGGCTATTTCTATCTCAACTACACCCGCACCGGCGCTGGCGGAAACCCGCTGACCACGGTGATCGCGCGCTATCGGGTCTCACCGGGGAATCCGAACCTGGCCGATGCCGCTTCGGCACTGGAAGTCCTGACCATCGACCAGCCGCAGGCCAACCACAACGGCGGCGACATCCACTTCGGTTCCGACGGCTATCTGTACATCGGCATGGGGGATGGCGGTGCCTCCAGCGCCACCTCGCAGAATCTGTCCACCCTGCTGGGAAAGATGCTGCGCATCGACCCTTGTGCCAGCGCTTCCTGTTCGACGCCTTACAGCATCCCGGCAGACAATCCCTTCGTCGGCACCAGCACCCCGGACGAGATCTGGTCGATCGGCTTTCGCAACCCCTTCCGCTGGAGTTTCGATCGGGAAACCGGCGACATGTTGATCGCCGACGTCGGCCAGAGCCTGCGCGAGGAGGTGTCATTCGAACCCGCGCTCGCCGCGGGCCTGAACTACGGCTGGAGCTGTCGCGAAGGCAATATCGCCGGACCCGGCGCCTGCAGCGGCAGCTTTGTCGAACCAATCCTGGCCTACGATCACTCGCAAAGCCGCTGCTCCATTGCGGGTGGTTATCGCTACCGAGGCTGCATCCAGGGACTCCGCGGCACGTATGTCTTTTCCGACTTCTGCGGTGGGCAGATCTACTTCGCCAACGAGGACAGCCCAGGCAACTGGAGCTTCGGCGAATGGACCGACCTCCCTGGCAGCGTGCTCGGATTTGGCGAGGATGAGGCCGGTGAGCTCTATCTGCTCCAGTTCAGCAGCATTTCCCGTTTTGAAAGCGCATCAGATTGCACGGTGAGCAACATCTTTGACGACGGCTTCGAGTCTGCGAGGTAGCAAGAACGGGACCGGATCGAGCCTGGCACCCGCTGCCGACGGAATGCATTCACTCACCCACTGGCGCGGATTAACTGGCAGAATCTCGCCCGACCGTTCGGTCTCTGCGGGAGGTGGCGGGTGCGCTCAGACACTCAGTCGGCACCAGAAGGCTTGCGGTGATTCTGCGCCGCCTGGTGGCGCAATTGCGCGAGCAGAACTGGACCGCCATCGCGGTCGAATTTGTGCTGCTGGTGATCGGCGTTTTTCTCGGCCTGCAGGCATCGAACTGGAATGATGCACGCAACGAGCGCGCCCAGGGCGAGCGCTGGCGTCAGCAGATACTCGCCGATCTCGACCAGAATGCCCGGGATCTGCAGGACCGGCTCGACTACAACAGTCAGGCACTGGCCTTTGGCGAGACCGCCCTGCGCGGCCTGGAGTCCGCGGAAGCGCCCACCGGCGCGGCGGTGTGGGAGACCGTGCTTGGCGCCTTTCAGGCCGGACAGATCTGGCCCTACAGACTCACCGGACCGAGCTATCGCGAAGTACAGGCGGCCGGTGGGCTGACGCTGATTGGCAGCGAGCGGGCGCAGGTCAAGCTGGCCTACCTCTACGATGTGTCTGCCCATGACTTCGAACTGGTTTCTGGCGGCTTGCCGAAGTACCGCGAGCTGATCCGCGAACGGATGCCTTGGTCGATCCAAAGCCATATCTGGGACAGCAACTGCCAAACCGGTAGTGGTCGCCCTGGGCTGGATGAACCCGGCGTGGCCTTTGAACTGGTCGCCTGCCCGGCGCCGGGCGATCAGGCGCTGCTGCAAACGGCGCTAAACCAACTTCGAGTCGATACCGAAATTCAGCGGGCCCTGCGCGGGCGCCTGTCCCAGCTGAAGGCATCCGTTGCTAGCACCGCGCGCCAGATCGAACGAGTGCGGTCGGTGCGGGAATCGCTGGAGTGAGCCTGGACCAGCGACTTCAGCGCCCGCCAGAGCTCAAACAGGAGCGCTGACCATGCTACTGCGCCGTTTCACCGCCGCCATCCGCCGCCAGGACTGGTTTCAGGTTCTGGTCGAGATCCTGATTGTGGTCGCCGGCATCCTGATCGCGCTGCAGGTGGACAACTGGAACGAGGAGCGCAAGGCGCGTCAGCAGGGTGAGCTCTGGCGCTTGCAGATCATTGCCGATCTGGAGCAGAGCATCCGTGACCTGCAGGCCCGCCGGATCTACTACGGGCAGGCGCTGCGCTTTGGAGAAGCGGCGCTGGCCGCGATCGAGGCACCCGATCCGCCCACCGGTGAGGCGGTCTGGGATACCGTACTCGGCGCCTTTCAGGCTGGTCAGATCTGGCCCTACCAGCTCACCGGCCCCAGCTATCGTGAAGTGCAGAGCGAGGGCAGCCTGGGACTGATCGGCAGCCAGGAAGCCCAGGCTGCACTGGCGCTTGTCTACGACGTATCGGCCTACGAGAACGAGTTGGTGACCGGCGGCCTGCCACCCTTCCGCGGGATGATTCGCGAACGCCTGTCCTGGCCGATCCAGAAGCATATCTGGGCCAGCGGCTGCCAGCTGGGCACCGGAATGACCGGCACCAGCCCGCCCGATCCGTTCAGGCTGGTCCGTTGCGACCCGCCGGCGGACCAGCAGGCTTTGCTGGAAGCGCTGCAGCAAATGCGCGACGACGTAGAACTTCAACGCTCGCTGCGCGGCCGTCTGTCCCAGCTGGAGATCTCGGTTTCCAGCACCGCGCGGCGGATTGAGCGGGTTCGCGGAGCCATTGCCTTGTTGCAGAGTTAGTATGCCGGCGCAGTCAAGAATCACCGGCCTGGTCCGTCAGATGGTCATGCAGCGCTTGCTGCAGCGGCGGCCTGCTCAGGCCAGAACAACGCGATCGCGACCGCTTTCCTTGGCCCGATAGAGCGCCTGATCGGCACGCTCGAAGGCCGCCTGCGGCGTGTCCGACGCGTGCACCGCGGTGACGCCAAAGGAGGCGCTGACCTTGCCCACCGAGTCAAAGGGGCTATCGGCGATCGTCGCGCGAATCCGCTCGGCCAGCGCCAGCGGCTGGTCCAGCGGAATCCTCGCCAGCACCGCAAACTCCTCCCCGCCCCAGCGCGCCAGATGATCACCGCGACTGAGTGCACTGGCCGCGCGCGCCGCGACCGCTACCAGCACCTGACCCCCGACGCCGTGACCGTGGCTGTCGTTGATTCGCTTGAAATGGTCAATATCGAACAGAATCAGCTGCATCCCGCTGCGCGCCTCGGCCAGACGGTCGATCAGCAGGTTCTCGAAGGCGCGCCGGTTGTACAGATCGGTCAGCGGATCGCGATCGGCCAGCGTGCGGGCGAGCAATTCGTTGCGGCGCAGATCGGTGAGCCGCCGCGCCACCTCCTGCTGGTAGGGAATCAGGCCCAGGATCGGCGCCATCGTCGGGCCGATCAGCAGCATCATCTCCTGCCCCCGCGCGGTAGCCAGTTCTGCCGGGTGCAGCAGCAGATGGATCATCACCGGCAGGCCGACGACCAGCCAGCTCAGCGCACCCAGGCGCAGCGCCAGTCGCGGCGGCAGAAACGCAATCGCTATCAGGTTCATCGAAATCAGCCCTGGCAAGGCTGGTGGAAAAACCTCGGTGAGACGAGGACCGTCTGGCGAATTGGCCAGCGGCAAGAAGACGATCGCCGACAGTGCCAGCAGGCCAATCATCGCGATGATGAACAGATAGACCACCAGCCGCGTCCGAGTTCGCAGCAGCCAGGTGGCCAACAGCGCGCCGCTCGCCAACCCGAACAGCACCCACGGCATCAGCAGGCTCAGTGGGTGGGGATGCGCTTCGGTCCGGTGTAGCACTCCGAGCAGCGCCGCGCCGATCGCAGCGACCGAAAACACCCCCATGGCCAGGCGGCGAGTAAAGCGTTGGCGCAGATCCCGTTCCTGCATGCCGGCGTTGGCCTACGCGGAGTGAGATTGCAGCTCAGCCGGAAGAGCAGGCGATCGTTCCAGTCGCGGATTTCCACCGATCAGCATTGACGCTTCGGCGAGCCTGCGAAGCGAAGATCAAGACCGGCTTCAACATAGACCGCCGTGCTGACCCAATTTTGGGCGAGACCGCAAGCCCACCCTACGAATTCAGGCCAGATCGCCCGCAACAGCGAGCGATCTGGCCGACTACGAGACTCGTTGGGAAGCCGCTAGCGCCCCTGGCCGTCGCGCAGCATCTTCGCGTACTGAATGTAGTTGTCCCCGTTGTGGTAGCGGAGAAAGTCGTTGGCGCCCTTGGGATCTTGCAGCGAGTTCTTTGAGATCCGGTGAACCTTGCCGAAGGATTGGACCAGCTGGGCCTGACCCAGCGAGGTGAATGCCAGCGGGGTCGGGTCCTCCTTGATCTCCAGCGCAACCGCGCTGATGGCGGCCTTGCTTTGATTGCGCTCCCAGGTGGATTTGAGCCCACCCAGACCTTCCGGATTGATCACAAAGCGCGGTGTCCCCAGCATCACCAGGCGGTGCTCCAGGCGCCGACCGGAGGCGTCGGTCTTGCTCAGCAGTCCGTCACGGAGCATCAGATAGGACACGTGCCCAGCCACTGCGCCACCCAGACTGTGCCCGGTCACGATGACCTGCTTGCCGCGGATCCCGAAATCCCTCAGCAGCTGCGGCTTCAGCTCCTCGTAGATCACGTCCGCCAGACCGGCAAAGCCGGGGAAAACCACGTTGCCGTCATATCGGGGGCTGGGGAACGGCGGGTTGGCAATGTCGTAGATCAGATTCCCAGGGCGACCCGGGTCGCTTTCGGTGAAGCTCATGTTGGTTCCGTAGAAGGTCACGATGACCCGATCGCGATCGCTCAGCACCGCGAAAGTCAGCCCCTCCAGCAGCTTGGAGTGAACCCGCTTGAACGCCAGCGGCCAGCGATAGTAGGCCTTGCC
>JAGRJL010000137.1:16568-29721 GCA_020442775.1 Lysobacterales bacterium
TTGCCGCTCAGAATCTGGGTCAGCTCGGCGGCTGAAACCGCGTAGGACTGACCCGGCGACAAACGCGTTTGTCCCAGCTTGCCGCCGTTGGCCAGATTGGAGATGAAGCCGGAGCTCACCGCCGCGCCGTAGATGTCATCGTAGAGTCCCTGACCGGCGGCGGCCGCGACGCCGGGCGCCTGACAGGCGCGATTGCCGTTGACCGGAGTGGTGGTCCGTTTGCTACCCGAGGGACAGCTCCAGCAGCTTCCACCGCGGATAGGATCAAAAAAGCTGCCGGCAGGACAGCCGGCCTTGCCGACCGGCGAAGCCGCCACCAGATCGGCACCGGCATTGCGCGAACAGGCACGTTGATGGGTGACCGCCTGCGTGGTTCGCTGGTAGCCGCGCGGGCAGCTGTAGCAGCGGCCCAGGCCTATGTCCAGGAATGCCCCTTTTGGGCAATTGGTCTTCGGCAGCAAGGGGCTGGCCGAAGTCGGGTTGCCGCGATTGCTCGCGCTGGCAAAAAGCGTCTTGGCCGGGCGTTCGCAGGCCTTGCTGCCGTTGACCGGAAACACGGTCCGCTCGGTCCCCTGCGGACAACGCCAGCAGCTGCCGCCGTTGATCAGATCGAAGTGATCACCGCGCCCACAGATGGGCGTACTCGAGGTCATCTTGGCCGGCTTGTAGATCGGCGCCTGGGCGTGGACTGAGCCATGCCAGGCGGTCAGAACTGCGAAGGCGGAGATCGCCAGCGCAGTCAACAGGCTTTTGGATTGAGAAAACATGCGCAAACCCTCTGATCGGTAGTGAGTAGGTCAGGGATCGCGCTTCCGGCAGATCCGATTGCGCCCCCCTCATCCAGGGTTTGTGCAAGTGTTCGCAGAAAAGGGCCATCGGCTGTAGATCAGAGGGTTCGCAGAGCCTCCGATTGCGAGCGCCGGAGCACCTTGGCGGCGCAAACGGCATCCAACTGTCGACTGACCGGGTCGTCAGTTCGCCGAGGAGGCCGATTCGCTTTCGATTCCGGCGTGCTCGCCGATCCAGCGCTCGATTTCTTCTGCGGAGATCAGTTCGTCAGGCGACGAACGCGCAATTTCGCCGGCTTCCCGCGCGGTTTCCAGCGCCAGCTCGGTTTGACCGAGCGCCCACAAGGACTGAGCTTTCAGATAGGTCGCCTGCAGGCGAATGGCCGGACGATCGTCCTCATCAGACCATTGGTTAAGCTGATCCAGCACGCCCTGACTGGTCGAAGCCGCCTGCTCAAAACGGTCCAGATCGAGCTGCTTGCCGGCCAGGTTGGTCAGCGCACGCAGCGTATCGGCATGTTCGGGGCCCAGCTGCCGCTGGTAGATCGCCACCGCCTGCTCGGTCGATGCCAGCGCCTCAATCGGTCGGTTCAGAGCCTTCTCCGCGTTGGCGCGGTTCATCAGGGTTTGCGCGACCTCGGCGCTCTCAGCACCAAAGCGGACCTGGCGTAGCGCCAGCACCTGCTGATGCAGCGCATAGGCTTGCTCCCAATCGCCCTGATTGCCGAGCAGGTTGGCGTAGTTGTTCAAGGTCAGCTGATAGGCGCTGTGTTCCTGGCCCAGGACCCGTTCGATCAGCTGCAGCGCGGGCTGAAGTTCTGCCGCGGCCTCCGCATAGCGGCGCGCCTGTTTCAGACTGGTTCCCAGATTGACCTGTGCATAGGCGGTGCGAATGTGCTCATCGCCGTACACCCGACGAGTGCTGGCCAGCACTTCCCTTTCCATCGCAATCGCCGCATCCAGATCGCCCCGCTCGCCGGCGATTTGGGCCAGGGTCATCTGGGTGCTGATCTGCAGTGGGTGATCAGCTGGCCACAGGCGTGCCTTCAGCGCGGCGGCCTGGTGACAGGCGGCATCGGCGTGGCCGAGCTCACCCGTGGCCAGCAGCGAGCGGCAGCGATTGTGGCTACTCATCGCCAGATCCTGTAGCAGGGATCGATTAGCGCTGGTCAGCGGCAGGTCCGCAAGCGTTGTCGAAGGCGTTGCAGCGAGCCGCTCGAGCAGTCCCGCTTCCACCAGGGCGTATTGTTCCAGCGCCAGGCCGTGCTCGCCGCGATTGGACCATTCCAGGCCCAGCCGATTGCGCGCGCGCAGCTCGATCTGGCGCTGGCCCAGGCGGGTCGCTTCGCTGACCAGGGTGCGGGCGCGACGCAGCGACTCTTCGTCTGGGCGGGCGAAGCGATCGACCTCGGCGACCCGCGTGTAAAGCGCCTGCAGCCAAACCAGCGGATGCTGTTCACGGTCGTCTTCGATCAGCCGAACCGCTTCATCGGCCAGGCTCACTGCACGGGTTTGATCACCCAGCTCCCCATAGATACCGGCCAGCTCGCGCAACATGTGGCTCTTGATCTCCGGCTGATCGGCCAGCTCATCTTCCAGCTGCGCTACGCCCTGATCGAGCGCCTGACGAACGGTCAACTCGGCGCCCAGGGCGCGGGCCGGATCGGCGTTCTTGAACAGCGCGACCATGAACTCGGTCACCTGCTCGGCCTTGCTGCGCTCGGCTTCAGCACGCTCGGCCTGGGCAGCGGCGATTCGGACCTGCTCGCGCAGCTGAAACACGAAGGCGGCGGTCAAGCCAACGATCAGCAGTAGCGTGGCCAAGGCCATGCGATGGCGCCACAGCCGGCGGCGGATGCGATACCAGCGCTCGCCACGCCGCGCGGCCACCGGTTCGGCACGCTGCCAGGCTTCCAGTTCCGCCACCACCGACTGCAAATCCGGATAGCGCGCAGACGGTTGCTTGCGCAGGCAGCGCAGGACGATCGCATCGAGGTCGCCGCGAAGCGCACGCCGATTGCTGGTATCGGCGCAAGACTGGCTGGGCGGCACTGGCTGGTGCTGGCAGACCAGTGCCGGCAGCAAATGCGGCTGACTGGCCTGATCACCGTAAGGCGAGTGTCCGCTCAACAGCTCGTAGGCGAGTACGCCAAAGGCGTAGACGTCGGTGGCGACCGTGATCGGTTGGCTCTGTACCTGCTCGGGCGCCGCATAACGTGGGGTCAGCCGCTGCATCCCGGTGCTGGTCATGTTGCCCAAATCGCCATAAGCGTCGTCATCGAGCAGCTTGGCGATGCCGAAATCCAGCAGCTTGGGCTCGCCATGCCGATCGACCAGCACGTTGGCGGGCTTCAGATCACGATGCACGATCAGCCGCTGGTGCGCGGCCTGCAGCGCCTTGGCCACCTTCAGCAGCAGCGCCACACGGTCGGGCGGCGAGAGCCGCTGCTGTGAGCAAAAGCGATCGATATTGAGGCCTTCGACGAAATCCATCACCAGATAGGGCACGCCGTCACCCAGGTCTCCGCCGTCCAGCAGTCGAGCAATGTGCGGATGATCCAGCTGTGCCAGGATCCGCCGCTCGATGCGAAAGCGCGCCCGCGCCTCGGGATCCGAGCGCAAATCAACCGCCAGCAGCTTGATCGCCACCTGCTGTGGCAGCTCCGGATCCAGCCGCTCGGCCAACCAGACCTGACCCATTCCACCGCGCCCCAGCGAGCGCAGCAGCCGGTACCCGGGGATGGTGGGTGGCGCCGCCGGCAGGTCCTCATCGGCCGGTTCAGCGGCGAATTCGAGCAGACTCTGGACCTCCGCGAGCAGCGTCGCATCCCCACCACAATGGTCCTGCAGCCACTCCGCCCGATCGCTGGGCCGCTTGGTCAGGGCCTGCTGAAAGAGAGCTTTGGCGGCGAGGTAGTGCTCACTCATGCGCGCTGCTCAAGTGTCGCTGCAGCCATGCGCGCGCGTGCGCCCAGTCCGCGCTCACGGTCGCCGGGTGCAGATCCAGCAATGCGGCCGTCTGCTGCAGGGTGAGGCCAGCGAAATAGCGCAGTTCCACGATCCGCGCGGCGCGTTCGTCCTGCGCCGCCAGCTGAGTCAAACCCTGGTCCAGGGCCAGCAGTTCGAAGTTGTCGGCGCCGGCGATGTCGAGCGCATGATCCAGACTCAGCGGACGGCGGCCGCCATCGCGCTTGTCGGCCAACCGCTGGCGCAGCCGATCGACCAGCACCTGACGCATCGCCCGCGCCGCCGCGCCCATGAAGTGTCGCCGGTCATCGAAGGAGTGGTTGCCAGGACCGAGCAGCCGAATCACCGCCTCGTTGACCAGCGCGGTAGGCTGCAGGGTAGGCCCGCCGTCATCGGCCAGAAGGCTGCGCGCCATCCCGCGCAGCTCAGCGTAGAGCCGCCCCACCAGCGCTTCCCGGGCATCGCCATCCTGGCCCCAGCGGGCCAGCAGCTCAGCCAACTGCGTGTCGTCACCCGCCACTTTCGTTTCGCATCAGTACCGGCGCCTCGCCCAATCCGAGAGTTTGCCACGGTATTGCGTATGGACCCCCGAAGCAGCCCGAAAGCGGGTCTGCAAGTGAGTTTGCCAACAACGGAGCGAGAACATGAAGCGAGTCCTGAAATGGTTGGGGTGGGGCCTGTGTGGGCTGCTGGGATTGGTGCTGGCCACCGCTGCGGCCGCCTGGCTGCATAGTGAGCGAGCGCTGAATCAGACCTATGCCATCGACGACCCACCGCTGACCCGCAGCACCGATCCGGCGGTGCTGGCGCGCGGCGAACACCTGTATCAAACCCGCGGCTGCGGCGCCTGCCACGGCGGCGAAGGCGAAGGATCGGTGGTGATGGATGCCGGCCCGGTGCTGCGCGCAGTTGCCCCGAACTTGACCCCGGCACGCTTGGACCCTGCCTACGATGTCGATGCGCTGGCCGCGGCGGTGCGTCACGGGGTGAGAGCCGATCAGCGCGGCCTGATCTTCATGCCGGCGGCGACCTGGTCCGAGTTGGGAGATGAGGACATGGCGGCGCTGGCCAGCTACATCCTGGCGCTTCCTCCCCACGCTAACGACCCCGGGCAAACCGAGGTGCGGCCGCTCGGTCGACTGCTCAACATGGTGGGCGCCTTTCCCTTGCTGTCGGCTGCCACACTCGACCACCAACCGCGCCAGCGCGAAACCCCCGCGCCCTCACCCACACCCGCCTATGGCGCCTATCTGGCCGCCTTCTGCGCCGACTGTCACGGTAGCGACATGCGCGGCGGCAAGCAATTCGGCCCCGATATGCCGGTCGCGGCCAACCTGACCATGCACCCAGACGGTCTTGGCAACTGGAGTGAAGCGGACTTCAACCGCGCGCTGCGCCAGGGTCAACGCCCAGACGGCAGCCAGCTGCACCCGATCATGCCCTGGCGGGCGACGGCCAGGATGAGCGACCTGGAGCTGGAAGCGCTGTGGCGCTATCTGGGCTCACTCCCACCGCTCGCCGACGCGAAGTAGTTTGCCAACGGGCCGGTTGCACGCTCGGCATGACTTGCCGAGCGTGCGACCGAACCGGCGGGCGCGCCGACCTTCGCTTCCGGGCAAGAGCTCCCTGGTGAACCATGCATCTGTTGGACCGGGGCTGCTCTGCGAGCATCAATCGCGCTGATGGTTCTCCGCAGGTTCCAGTCGAAGTAGTTCCGAGCACGCGGAAACCCCGTGCCCGTTGACGCCGTAAACATCGATCCTTGAGTAGCTAAACGCGATTCGGTCACCAACCTGGGGAATCACCAGTCCATCCGAAGCGTCGAGTCGAATATCAATGGCTGATCCGACAAAGTCGCCGCATTCGGTGCTGCTCAAACCGACGCGGTCTGACTCGGCAGACTCGGAAACCGCGACGCGCAAGTCATAGGTCGGGGCGGCCGGGCCGAACAACACTTTGCGATTGGCGCGATGGACAGCCGATTCGACGATGCCGGACATCTCGCAGTAAAGCGCCCCCGAGGCGAACACCGGTGTCGCCGATGACATCGCGACGGCAATCAGTAGGCCTATGTTTCGCATCCTTCCCCCGGGCGAGCGCAAGGGATCCGCATCGCCGGTGACCATCCGGACTGGTGTCATGGCTGCTCGCCCTCTGGTTGATGGTCCACCGCTTCCGATTCGCACGCTGGGTTCGCCGCGATCCGTTCGCGCCAATACTGCTTTGCGGCTTCCAGCGCTTCGGCGCTCGCCCCGGTTCGACTGTTGTACTGCCCCTCCCAATCGATCTGCGACTGGCAGTGTCCGAACTCCGCGCTCAATCGCAGCCAGAAAAGTCCGTCAAGTGGATCACGGTTTTGCCCCATAAAGTGCCAGGCGAGCGCCCTGGCCT
The DNA here is from genome assembly GCA_020442775.1 of Lysobacterales bacterium. Taxonomy (GTDB): domain Bacteria; phylum Pseudomonadota; class Gammaproteobacteria; order Xanthomonadales; family SZUA-5; genus SZUA-5. Next base: position 22,715 of record JAGRJL010000137.1, read on the forward strand.
GCTCTCCGTCACCTGCGAGCGCCATCTTCCGAGCTTTCTCGACTGTCTCTGGGTCGAGGTCTGTCCCGGCGTCGCCCGGACCGGCTATGGGAATCTGTTCTGCTTCGTCAGCGCTGACCGCCGCCGACAGCGCGAGCAGAATCGATATCAAGCAAAGGCCTTTCACGCCGCCACTGCCTCCTTTCGGGATTGAGTTCTCAGTGTCATCGTCCTCAGCGCACCCGCAGCGCCGCCTGCGTTCTCAGCGAACCGGCGCGCATCACGTGGGTCAGCGCGCGGAAGGCACTGGCTGACTCGCGGGGATCGGCGGACAGCACCAGCAGGTCGGCAACCTTGCCCTGCTCCAGGCTGCCGATACGGTCATCCATGCCCATCGCTCGGGCACTTTCCAGGGTGGCTGCATGGATGATTTCAATCGGGGTCATGCCGGCGGCCTGCATCGCTTCCAGCTCGCGGTAGACCGACGGGCCGTGCAGGGTCAGCGGATTGCCGGCATCGGTGGCCAGCACGATGCGGCCGCCGGCGTCGCGCACCGCGCGCAGGTTGGCTGCCATCTGCAGTTCCATCCGGGCGGCGTCTTTCATCGCCTCAAGATAGCGATCGGGCGAGTAATTGGGCCGGGCACGCAGCGCGGGAGTCAGCCGCTCGGGATGTTGCAACCGGTCCAGCAGCGCTTCATCCACGCAGCGATTGGGATCATCGACCGCCAGGGGTGAGGCAAATGCGACGCTCGCCAGAGCACGCCGCCAGCCATCCGCCACCGTCAGCGTGGGCGCGTAGACCGCATCCCCGGCCAGCAGCAGCTGAATGAATTCGTCATCGACCGGCAGGTCGTCCACGCTGTGCACCAGCATGCTGGCGCCGGCCCGCAGCGCCAGCTTCGCGCTGCGCAGTTCGGTGGCATGAACGATCAGCGGCAGCCCCTGCACACGCGCTGCCTCGCCCACTGCCAGCATCAGCGCATCCAGCGCCTCGCGTTGTGCCGGCTCTGGATCGAGGTACCAGACCTTGACTGCCGCAGAGCCCATTTCAGCCAGTTGCGCTACGTCGGCGCGCAGCTGTTCGACCGACTCCATCGGCAGAAACACCGGCTGATCGGCCAGCTTTCCAGGTGCGAAGAGCGAATTCAGGCCAGCATGAGTGATCAACGGTCCTGCTGCGCGAACGTGAGCTCGGTCGGCACGCTCGGTGTCGGTCGCCTGCGCCCCGGTAACTGTCCACGGTGCCCCGCCCACATCGAAAACCCCGGTAACCCCGCTGCACAGATAGCTGCGGTGCCAGCGCCCCGGATCCGCGCGCAGCGCCACGATGGTTTCCTCGTAGGGATAGACGCTGGGGTCCGGATTGCCGTCCGGTCGCCCGTCCAGCCAGCCGGTCTGGGCGAAATGCACGTGCGCATCGATCAGACCCGGCGTGAGGTAATGACCGCTGAGATCGGTCACCGTCGTTTCGCGCTCAAGCGGGCATTCACCGCGGCTGCCGACACACTGCAGCCGATCGCCCTCGACGATCACCACCCCGTCATCAATGGCACGCCCGTTGCCGTCGATGATCGTCGCACCGACCAGCGCCTCGGCTGCGCTCGCCGGCCCCCGGAACGTCAGCATCAACAAGGACAGAAGCACAACGCCGGCGGCGGAATGATTGGTCACGGTCGCATTCTCCAAGGCCAAGGTCGCGTTCGGCCGCGGTCGGGCTGCGGCCACATTCAAATCATTCGGCGGAACGGGCAAATCCCGAGCAGTGTGCCTCAGTTGGCCTCAGCCAACAGGGCGACAAAGGCCGGTTCGCTGCGAATCGCGTCGTAAAAAGGCAGCTGCAATTCGATGAATGGGGTCACCAGGCTCGGCTCGCTCAGCCCCGAGCGCAAACACTGAACCGCCTCGGGCACGGCTGCGGTCATGCCCAGCACCCGACAGCTGAAGTGCCGTTGCAGCGCGTACTCGGCCTTGTCGCCCTGTACCGCTCGTCGCCAAAGGCGGATTTGCCGCATGGTCTGGGCCTGGTCTCCCGAGGCCGCATGGATGAAGGCCCGCAGCAGAGACGGCTGGAAGTTGGGTAGGTTCCCGCCATCGCGGGTGACGCTGTCCAATCGGTCCTGCGCAGCACCCAGTTCCCGCTGCAAGGCCTCGTTGTCGCCGAGCAGCCATTGGCTGATCAACGGCATGATCTCCACTTCCAGTTGCACGCTCGGCGAGTCAACGCTGGACTTGGCCGAGTCCAGCCGATTGAGCACCCGCAGCGCGCCAGGATAGTCCCTCGCGGCGATCCGCGACTCCCAGGTGGCCGATGCCGAGAGGACCCCGAATTCTGCCTCGATGGCATCGAGCTCATCGCGCCAGCGATGGAGATCCCGGTGCTCGGAGACGCTCAGCGTGCTGGCCATTACGCTTTGCTGCCGACTCTGGAATCTGGCGTTGCGCAGCAGGGCGAGCGCCTCATCGTACTGGTGGGTGATGCCCAGGTTGAAGCCCAGCACAGTGGTCCAGTTGGGGTTTCGGGGATCGAGCTGGCGCATCAGCCGAATCGAGTTCACCCGTCCCTGGAAATCCCCCAGGCGGCGTTCGATATACCCCCGCAATTCCACGACGCGGACATCGCTGGGCAGCTTCTGCTGCGCCTGCCTGACCAGATCGAAGGCTCGCTCGTAGTCCTTGACCACGTAGTAGGTGTAATAGGCCTGCGCGACCCGCAAGTCTGCCGAGTCCGGCGCTCGGGTCTTGATCAGATCCAGTATCTGCTCGATCCGCGCAATCGACGCCGGGTCCCGGGAATTGAAGTTCTGGTAGCAGAGATAGCCGACCAAATGCGCCCAGGCGCGAACGAAACCGGGGTCCAGCGCCACCGCTCGCTCAAGGCTGGCGAGATACTCGGGTGCATTGATGCTCACCTGATCGCGAATCGCCATCGCCTCGTGGTAGGCGCGATAGGCGGCCATGTTCTCGGTCGGCAGTTCCGCCAGCTGACCGCTATCCTCGGCGCTCAGGGTGGCTTGGAGTGCGCTGGCAATAGCGCTGGCGATCTCCGATTGCACCTGGAAGATATGCGCAGGCAGCAGTTCACGGTCGTAGCGGTCGGCCCACAGGTGGGTATCGGATTTCACATCAATCAGCTGGACGTTGATGCGAAAGTGATTCTCCACCCGCTGTACGCTGCCTTCCAGGACCGCGTCCGCTCCCAGTTCCGCCCCGATCTCGGCAATGCTGCGATCGCTGTCCCGGTACTCCATCACTGAGGTGCGCGAAATCACTCGGATCGACTCAATCTGAGCCAGCTGGGTCAGCAGGTCGTCATGCACCCCATTGGCGAAGAACTCGCCGTCGCCGGCGAAGTCCGAATGGGCCAGGGGCAGCACCGCAATCATCGGCAGGTCCGATCGCTGCTCGCTGACCGGCGTCGGCGGCGACGGCTTGCGCGGCGAAAACCACTGGTAGCCCAGCAAAAAGAGCAGCGCGAGTACCACCATCGCCACGGCGATCCCTCTGGCAGTCGTGCTCGACGTCGGGATCGCGCCGGGAGCCGCTTCGGGTTCTGGATCCGCCCCCCGAGCCGGGTCCAGCTGCAGGGCCGGATCCGGAAAGTGGCTGATGAAGCCTCGCCGCACCACCGTCTCGATGTAGGCGTTTTTCTGATCGGGGGTCAGCGTCTGCCGCAGGATCGAGATGCAGCGATTGATCGCGTCGTCAGACACGATGCGCCCGCCCCAGACCCTGGCGATCAGGTCGTCTCGGCTGCTCAGCACGTTCTGATGGGTCAAAAAATACGCAAGCAGCTTGCCCACCTGCGGCTCAAGTCGAGTGCTGTCCTGGCCGTCGGTCAGATCGCCGGTCTCGGCGTTGAACTGCCAGCGGCCGAATCGGTATTCCTCCTGCCCTTCGCCTTCATTAGCACCCATCAAGTTGCTCCAATCGACATCATCATGGGTGCTGTGGCGCGGGTCTCCGCTGATCAGATCAAGTCCTTCGCTGACCTTCGAGCCGTCGGGCCTGGACAGGGCGCTGGCGGTAGGGCGCATTGGTCGAAGGCGCGGCCGCGGATTATGCCGGTCAGCCGTCGGTAAATTGTAATCGGCTGATGCCGGAACTCCGCTTTCGCGGACAAACCATCACAGATAGGACAAACCTTCACAAATTGCGGCGAATGCCCTGCAAGGGACCTTATGCGGGCTCGCCCCGGCAGGTCCGTGCCTCGGCAATATCCCCTTGAAACAGCGTGACGGACCGCATCTCCAGAGATATGCGTCGATCTGCCGGGAACCGCCGGATTCCGAACAGTGGCTCCTCTCAGACGCTGCGGGCGCATCATCAGCAGTAAATCAGGGTTTGATCAGGCGTGTCGTCGGCCAGCGCGGGAGACTTTGGCACTCCAAACCAGGAGATCGACAATGCGAACAAGGAACTCTGGAGCCAAGGTCGCGCGGTTGGCGCTGCCCGCGGTCATCGCCGGGATACTGATCGGCGGCTGCGCGCAGCTGGGAGAGCGCGGGTCCGAGCTCGGGGCAACTACGCTCCATCATCGTTCGGCCGGCACCAAGGACAATCCCAGCGCGCGGGACGAGTGGTTCTATGGCCAGCGTGCCTACCCGCTGAAGGCGATCCCACCCGGCGCTCGCCAGAAAGCGCTGGCCCAAGCCAGCAAGATCGCCGAGGTCGGCCGAACTGACAAGGCCAGCCAGGGCAGCCTGTGGACTCAGGTCGGTCCGCTGGGCTTCGACACCACGCAAACCGCCTGGGGCCGGCAGAGCGGTCGGGTGCGCGCGATGGCGATTGACCCCAGCAACTCCAATCGCCTGTTTTTGGGCGTTGCCACCGGTGGCGTCTGGCGCAGTGAGGATTCGGGTGCCAACTGGACGCCCCTGACCGACAGTCAACCATCGCTGGCCGTCGGCGCCATCGCCATCGCACCCGGCAACTCGCAGGTGGTCTATGTCGGTACCGGCGAGGGTAATGGTCAGTACTACGGCGCCGGCTTGCTAAAGAGCGTGGACGGTGGCGACACCTGGAGCGTTCTGAGCGTCGATCAATTCAATCGCTCCGCATTCTCCGGGCTGGCCGTGGATCCCGGCAATCCTGACGTGGTCATCGCCTGCACCACCGCCGGTCGACTGGGTGATCGAGCCAACTTCATCAATGCGCAAAACGCCGGCACGGGCATCTTTCGCTCCACCGATGGTGGCCAAAGCTTCACCCAGATCCGTGCCAACAGCTGCTTCGACCTCGCGGTCGTCGCGAACGACTTCAACACCATGTACTACAGCTCCAGCGACGACGCCGACGGTTCTGGGGTCTACAAGTCCACTGATGCCGGCGCTTCCTGGGCCTTGATGAGCGGAGCGATCAACGGTCCGGATGTCGCTTCGATCGACATTGCGCTGTCCAAGGACGGCAGTCGGATTTACCTCGGTGGGGTCAAAGGCAGCGATATCGCGATCCAGGTCAGCACCGACGCGGGCGCCAGCTGGCAGCCACCGCGGCTGACCCCAAACCCGCCCTCAACATCAAACGAACTGGGTCAGGCCGGCACCTATTGCGAGGCGCAGTGCGGCTACGACAACGATATCGGGGTCAATCCCTTCAACCCCGACGATGTCATCTTTTCCGGCATTGGCTCGTATCGTTCCACCGACGGGGCGCAGACCTTCACTCGGATTGCCGACAACAATAATGCCGGCACGCCGCCGCTGAATGTGCACGTCGACCACCATGTCGTGCTGCATGATCCGGCGATTGAAGGGGTGGTTTACAGCGGCAATGATGGCGGGGTCTGGCGCTCTGCTGACGGCGGCTCCACCTGGACCTCCCTCAATGGCACCCTGGGTACACTGCAGCCCTATCACCTGTCGTTGCATCCGACCGATCCGAACATCATGTTCACCGGCAATCAGGACAACGGCACCCTGCGCCGCACCGACTCCAATACCTGGACCGAAGTGAACGGCGGCGACGGCAGCTTCACCGCGATCAATCCTGCCAATCCGCAAATTGTCTACGCTTCTGTTCCGAAACTGGTGATCGCCAGATCGACCGATGGTGGCGCCACGTTCCAGGATCTGCCTGGCGTACCGACCGGTGAGCCGGTGCAGTTCGTGGCACCTTTCGTGATCGATCCGGCGAACCCACAAACGCTCTATGGCGGCACCAACCGTCTGCATCGGACCACTGACGGTGGCGACACCTGGGCACCGATCACCGATGTGCTTACCCCCGGTGCGGACGCCAGCATTACGGCCATCGCACTGGCCCCGATGGATAGCAGCATCATCTACGTCGGCGGCTCTGATGGCAGCGTCGCTAGAATCAACTCGGCGGGAACCATGGCGATCAACGCCGCGCCCTTGCCCGGTCGCTTCGTGACCAGCATCGCGGTCAGCCCCACCGACTCGGGTACGGTGTACGTGAGCTATTCCGGCTTCAACGGCGCCACCCCGGACACGCCCGGCCACGTGTTCAAGAGCAGCGATGGTGGCGCCAGCTGGAGCAACATCAGCGACAACCTGCCGGACGCGCCGGCCAACTCGATCGCGATCCGGCCGGACATGGCTGACGAGGTCTACGTCGGCACCGATGTGGGTGTCTTCATCAGCACCAGCGGCGGCGGCAGCTGGGCGCGGATGAGCAACGGGCTGCCCAATGCGCCGGTGATGTGGCTGGCGGTCAACGGCAGCACCAACACCCTGGCCGCCGCGACCTATGGTCGCAGCGTGTGGAAGACCGAGCTGGGCGGCACCACCATGCCGCCGGGCGGCACGGTGAACTACAGCTACACCTACTTCAACGCCAGCGAAGCCGGTTGGGGCTACAACGTGTCGCATCAGGGCAATCTGGCCTACGGCACCTGGTACACCTACGCGCCCGATGGCCAGGTGATGTTCCTCACCGTGCAGGCCACCGAGACCTCGCCGGGCAACTTCGCCGGACCAATCTATCGGGTCATGGGGACGCCCTTTGACATGATCAACGGCACCGCCGCGGTCACCGGGGTAACCGAGATCGGCAACGGCACCCTGG
>JAGRJL010000138.1 GCA_020442775.1 Lysobacterales bacterium
CTGGCCGACGCCAGCGTCGATCTGATTTTCTCCAATCTGTGCGTGCAGTGGTGCCCGGATCTGCGCCAGACCTTCGCCGAATGGGGACGGGTGCTCAGGCCCGGCGCGCTGGCCCTGTTCAGCAGCTTTGGACTGGACTCGCTGCAGCAGCTGCGCCAGTCCTGGGCAGCGGTAGATGCGCATCCGCACCTGATCGACTTTCTGCACATCCAGCAGATCGGCGATGCCGCGCTCAAGGCCGGACTGAGCAACCCGGTGCTGGACCGCGACCTGCTTCAGCGGCGCACTCCGGACGCGCTCACCCTGATGCGCGAGCTCAAGCAGCTGGGTGCCGGCAACGCAGCGAGCGAGCGCGCCCGCGGACTGACCGGCAAGCGCGCGCTGGCCAAAATGCAGGCCGCCTACGAGCAGCTGCGTGAGCCCGGCGGGCTGCCGGTCACCTGGGAGATCGTTTACGGCCAGGCCCACGGCAGCGCACCCAGCACGCGCAGCCGGGAACCCCGCGGGACCAGCGTTGAGCAGCTGCGCGCCACCCTGCCTTCTAGAAAGGGCTGATCCCGGGCAAGGACGCGTCCTTGCCGGACCTGCGCGGTCTGATCCGGTGAGTCAGGCCAGCACTTCCTCACGCTGCGGCTGGGCCTGATCATCCTCGGCGAGTTGGCGCGCCAGCGCTTCCGGAGAGCGCGTGTAGGGCGCCAGCAGCACGTAGAAGCTGGGCACCACGAACAGCGTCAGCAGAGTAGCCAGGGTCACCCCGGCCATGATCACCACGCCGATGGTGAAGCGGCTGGCAGAACCGGCGCCGCTGGCCAGCACCAGCGGCAGCGCGCCGATCACGGTGGACAGGCTGGTCATCACGATCGGCCGCAGCCGCACTGATGCCGCTTCCAGCACCGCCTCGCGCACGTCGCGACCGGCGTCGCGCAGCTGGTTGGCGAACTCCACGATCAGGATCCCGTTCTTGGCCGCCAGTCCGATCAGCATCACGATGCCGATCTGGCTGTAGAGATTGACGCTGGAGCCGGCCAGCCACAGCCCCAGCAGCGCGCCAAAGACCGCCAGCGGCACGGTGAGCATGATCACCAGCGGGTGGATGAAGCTCTCGAACTGCGCCGCGAGCACCAGATAGACCACCAGCAGGGCCAGCGCGAAGCTGACCCAGGCCGCCTCGCCGCTGACCTTGTACTCGCGTGATTCGCCCTTGTAGTCCCAGTTGGCCTGTTCCGGCAGCACTTCGCGCGCGGCGTTTTCCACATAGGCCAACGCCTCGCCCAGCGGATAGCCGGGCACCACCTGGCCGCTGATGGTGATTGCGCGCAGGCGGTTGTAGCGGTTGAAGGTAGAGGGCTCGGCCAGCTCGCGCAGAGTGACCAGATTGGACAGCGCGATCAGTTCACCGCTTTCGCTGCGCACGTAGAGGTTGTTCAGGTCCGATGGATCGGCGCGGTCGGCGGCTTCGGCCTGCAGCATCACGTCATATTCCTCGCCGTCGCGCTGGAAGGTGGTGACTCTGCGCGCGCCGAACATGGTTTCCAGGGTGGTGCCGATCTCCTGGGTGGAGACCCCCAGATCTGCCGCGCGCAGGCGGTCGATGTCCACCCGCATCTGCGGTCGGGTTTCGTCGTAGTCGCTGTCCAGACTGACCAGCCGCGGGTTCTCCTCCAGCTTGAGCAGCAGGCGATCGCGCCAGTCCACCAGGGTCGGATAGTCGGGCCCCACCAGCACGAACTGCAGCGGAGCGCCGCGGGTTCGGACCAATCCCTGCCGGGCCTGGGCGAATACCCGCATGCTGGGCAGCTCACTCAGCTCCTGACGAAAGCGCTCCATCGCCTCCATGGTGGTCAGCTTGCGCTCATCCCAGGGCGCCATGATCGCTACCGCGACGCCGGTGTGCATGTCCTCGCTGGCTCCGCCCCAGCCGCGCGGCGCGCGGGTGATCACCCGGCGGATCACGCCCTCGGAGACGAGCCGCTGAAGGCGACCCTCGATCTCTTCCATATTGCGCCGGGTGTAGTCGAATCCGGCGCCTTCGGGACCGTTGAGGCTGGCAAAGAAGACCCCGCGGTCCTCCGGCGGCGCCAGCTCATTGGGAATCAGCTTCATCAGCCCATAGACCCCGACGCAGGCCAGCACCAGCAGCGCCACCATCGGCCACACCCGATCAACCGTGCGGTCGAGCATTCCCCGATAGCGCGCCGCCATCGCGGCGGTGTAGCCATCCACCCGATGGGCCCACCCGGCGTGGGTCTTGCCGGGGGTCAGCAGACTGGCGCACATCACCGGCGACAGCGACAGCGCGACCAGCGACGACACCGCCACCGCGGCGGCGATCGCTACCGCCAGCTCGCGGAACAAGCGGCCCAGATTGCCCTCCATGAAGGCAATCGGCACAAACACGCTGATCAGCACCGCAGTGGTGGCAATCACCGCGAACCCAACCTGGCGCGCGCCTCGCCAGGCCGCCAGCAGCCGCGGCTCGCCCAGATCCACCCGCCGCTGGCAGTTCTCCAGCACCACGATGGCATCGTCCACCACCAGGCCGATCGACAGCACCAGCGCCAGCAGGGTCAGCAGATTGATCGAAAAGCCCAGCGCGTAGAGCGCGGTGAAGCTGGCGATCAGGCAGACCGGCACGGTGACCGCCGGGATCAGCGCGGCGCGGGCCGAACCGAGGAACAGATAGATCACCCCGATCACCAGCGCCATGGTGATCGCCAGGGTGAAATAGACCTCGGAGATCGCCGCCTCGATGAACTCGGAGGTGTCGACTGCGACCAGCAGCCGGGTGCCTTCCGGCAGCGAATCGGCAATCTGTTCGGCCACCATCTTGATCCCGCGCGAGACCTCGATGGCGTTGGCATTGGATTGCTTGATGATCCCCAGCCCCACCTGCGGCTGGCCGTTTCCGCGGTAGTAGGTCCGGTTCTCGGCCGCGCCCAGCTCCACCCGCGCCACTTCGCCCAGCCGTACCAGCCGCTGATCGAAGCCCCGACCCACCACCAGCGCGCGAAAATCATCGGCATCGCGGTAGCCGCGGGTAATCCGCAGGGTAAAGTCGCGCTGCACCGACTCCAGCTTGCCGGCGGGCAGCTCGATATTCTCCCGGCGCAGGGCGGCCGCCACGTCGCTGGCGGTCAGTCCGCGCGCAGCCAGCGCCTCGCGATCCAGCCACACCCGCATTGCGTAGCGGAGCCCGCCGCCCACCCGAACCCTGGCGACGCCGTCGACGCTGGACAGCCGATCGACCACGAAGCGCTCGGCGTAGTCGGTCAGTTCCAGCGTATCCATCCGTTCGCTGGTCAGGTTCAGCCAGAGGATGACGTCGGCGTCGCCCTCGACCTTGAAGACCTCCGGGGGATCAGCGTCCTCCGGCAGATTCTCCACCGCCCGGGCCACCGCATCGCGAACGTCGTTGGCGGCGGCCTCGATATCGCGGCTGAGCTGGAAGGTCAGGGTGATGTCGGCGCGGCCGGCGCGGCTGCGCGATTCCACCGTGTCGACCCCGGCGATGCCCTGGACCGCATCCTCCAGCACCTGGGTGATCCGGGTTTCCACCACCGCCGCCGAGGCCCCGCGATAACCCACCTCGATCGACACCACCGGCGGATCGATGTTGGGCACCTCGCGCAGCGGCAGCTGCTCGAAGCTCATCACCCCGAGCACAATCAACAGCAGGCTGAGCACGATCGCCAGGACCGGACGGCGCACGCTGAGGTCTGAAATCATCATCGTCAGTGACCTCGGCGACTAGGGAGTCAGCGCTGCGGCTGCGCTGGCCGATTCCTCGCCCAGCACCGCCACCGCCATTCCCGGGCGCAGCTTGACCACCCCGTCGGTGACTACGCGGTCGCCCAGCTGCAGGCCGGACAGGATCTCGATCTGTCCGTTGGCCCGGCGACCCAGCTCTACCACTGCGCGCTGCGCCTTGCCCTCGGCATCAATGCGATAGACAAAAGCCTCGGTGCCGATCTGCACCAGCGAGATCTCATCGATCACCAGCGCTTCGCGCGGCGGGGTCAGCAGCTCGACCACCAGCAACATGCCCGGCCGCAGCTGGTGATCGGGGTTGTCGATCAGCGCACGTACGGTCAGGGTTCGGGTCGCCGGATCGACCCGCGAATCGATGCTGGACACGGTGCCGACGAAGGTCTTGTCCGGCCAGGCGCTGCTGGTAGCCTCGACCTGTTGGCCCGGGCTTAGCGCCGCCAGAAAACGCTCGGGTACCGGAAAGTCCAGCTTGATGGTGGCGATGTCGTCCAGCGTGGCAATTTCGGTCCCGACGGTGACCAGGGTGCCGGTGGACACCCGGCGGAAACCCAGCTGGCCGGCGAAGGGGGCGGTGATCACCCGATCGGAGAGCCGCGCGCGAATCGCCTCCATCCGCGCCCGCGACTGATCGCGCAGCGCCTCCTGCTGATCCACCGCCGAGCGCGGCACGGTGCCCTGCTTGACCAGATTCTGCAGGCGCTTGGCCTGCTTCTGCGCTTCGGCGAAGGCGGCCTGGGCTTCCTTGAGCTCGGCGACCTCCACCCGATCAGTCAGCTCAACCAGCACCTCGCCCTCCGAGACCCACTGACCGTCGCTGAAGTTGACCCGGGCAACGGTCTCGACCACCTTGGCCGAGAGGGTCACTGATTCGTTGGCGCGGGCGGTACCGAGGGCTTCGATCCTGTCGACCCAGCCGCGGCTGATCACCGGGCTCGCGTGTACACCCACCGGTGCCGCGTTCGCGGACGCGGTGGAGGGCTGCTCATCCTGAGCGCAACCCAGCAGGCCCACGGCAAGCAGTAGTGGGCCGAATCGCCACAGGGATCTGAATGAACGCTTCATCGGGCATCACAAAAGTGAAAGTAGCCGCGCAGGATAGCGCGCAGCTACGTCATCACCGTGTGACTTTCCGCCAATTCGACCTCAACCAGGCATTCACGCCGCGCTGTTCCGGCGCGAGCTCAGTCGTTGCCGGACTGATCGTCGTCCTGTCTGGCCTGCAGATCGCGCGGATCGTGATCATAGGCGCGGATCGCGTCAGACCGGGTGTAGCCGTCGCGTTCGAAGCGCTTGGGCTTAGGCTTGTGATAGACGTGCGGATCGAAATATTCGTTGTAGCCGTCGTAATAGGAAACGCTCTGGCCGATCGGTCGGCGATACTCCTGCGGATTGCGATCACTGCGCTCCTTCTCGGCGTAATAGTCGGTCGAGGAGGTGGCACAGGCGACCGTGGTCAGCGCGATGAGCGAGAGCAGGATCAGCTGTTTGGGTGCGGATCGGAGCATGGGATTCTCCTTGGCCCTTCAGTCAGCGGGACCACAGCAGTCTACGCCCAAGTCGGTGAACAGTCTGCGACCGCATCAGCAGCGCGCAGGATGCGGGCCGTCTACCGGCGGGACGAGGTCCGGAGCGCGCCAGGAAAAAGGGACCGCGGGCATCTTGCCCGCATGCTCTGATCCGAAGACCGCGGCTGCGCTCGAAACTGGCGGGGACCTGCAGCAGCGCAACGCGGTGACAACAAGCGCAGGACCAATCCATTGCGGGCGGGACGCCCGAGGTCCAGAGAGCGCATGGAAAAGGACCGCGGGCATCTTGCCCGCATGCTCTGATCCGAGGATCGCGGCGGCGCTCGAAACTGGCGGGGACATGCAGCAGCGCAACCCAGTGACAGCAAGCGCAGGACCAATCCATTGCGGGCGGGACGCCCGCGGTCCGGAGCGCGCCTGGAAAAAGGACCGCGGGCTTCTTGCCCGCTGGTTCTCGCTTCGTCCGCAGCCTAGCGCCGGCGCTGCAGCAAGCATCCCGCGGGTTAACATCGCCGCCGTCCCCCGACCGATCGAGGCAAGGTGATGAAGCATTTGTGCGCGGCGATCTCCCTGGCGTTCACGGTGGCGATCCTTGGATCGACCCCGGCCAACGCGCAGCCTGCCGAAGCGCCCGAGGCGCAAGTGTTCCAAATCGCCCGTCTGATCGACGGTCGCGCCGATGTCGTTCATCAAGACCAGCGAATGGTGGTGCGCAATGAGCGCATCATCGCCCTCGGGTCCGCGGACCAGATTGGGTTGGAAGACGGGGTGGAACTGGTCGATCTCGGCGACGTTACTGTCATCCCCGGCCTGATCAACAGCCATGTGCATCTGGCCGGACCGCCTGACCGTGCGTATGCCGAGGCGCTGATGCGACGCTCTCTCTACGGCGGGGTGACCGCGGTGCGCAGCATGGGAGACGATCTGCGCGCGCTACCGGATCTGGCGCGAGCGGCGCTGCTGGGCGATATCGCCGGGCCGGACATCGGCTACGTCGCTTTCTTTGCCGGACCGGGCTTCTTCAACGATGGTCGACTGCAGGCATCCTCGCGCGGGCTGGTCGCCGGGCAGATTCCGTGGATGCTGCAAATCAACCCCGAAACCGATCTGCATGAGGCGGTGACCATGGCCCGCGGCGCGGGTATCTCCGGGATCAAGATCTACGCCAATCTGGAGGGGCCGCGCGCAGCACAGATCATTGCCGCGGCACATGCCCAGGGCTTGCCGGCCTGGGCCCACGGCGCGGTGTTTCCGGCCACGCCAGCGGAACTGGTTGCCGCCGGCGCCGACAGCCTCTCGCACATCTGCATGCTCGCCTACCAGGCGCAATCGATGCCCCGGCAGTATCACGACCGCGCGGATGTCGATGAGTCGCTGTTCGCCGACGGCCTGCCGGATTCGGTCAGCGAGCTGTTTGCGCAGATGGCCGAGGCCGGCACCGTGCTGGACGCCACCGTCTATGTCTATGAAACCATCGAGCGCATGCGCGCCCAGCTGCCGCCGGGCAAGGGACCGCCGATCTACTGCAGCGCCGAGCTGTCGCGACGGCTGGTCGCCGAGGCGCATCGCGCGGGGGTCGCGATCTCGGTCGGCACCGACGCGCCGGCGCCGCTGGATCAGGCCTTTCCCGCGGTGCTGCGCGAGATGCAGATCCTGCTCGAGGATGCCGGGATGAGTCCGCTGGAGGTGTTGCGCGCCGCCAGCTGGAACGGCGCCCGCAGCCTCGGCTGGGAAGATCAGATGGGCAGTCTGGAAGTCGGCAAGCTGGCCAACTTTGTGGTCCTGCGCAAGGACCCGCAGGCCGATCTGATCGCCGCGCTGGAGTCGGTGGAGCGGGTGGTCAAGCGCGGGCGAAGCTATCGCCGCGAAGAGTATTCGGCGGACGAACTGGCGAAGCTGCGGCAGTGACTGGTGGTTTTGAAGAGTTGATCGAGTCCGCGCAATACCATCAGCTCTTGCCGGGTGCGCCGCCGCCCCTGAATCCGCCCGCCCCTACCGCGCGGCGGTGGTGGTAGAGGCAGCCGTCACCGATGAATTCCGAAATGCGATCGCCGAATGGCTGGTGAAAACCGGCTGTCTGTACATGGTCGCCTGGGGCGATCAGTGTTCCGAGTGGGACGACGCGGTTGACTGGGTCAATCTGGAGGACACGAACTTCGAGGAGATCCCGGACGATCGCTTCGTCATGACTACCTGGCATGCGCAGGAGTCGTTGGCGGAATCGATCTGGTTTGCCAAGCATGTCGCCCTGCACCCCCACGTGCTACTAGTGTGGTGAACCGCAAATTCCTTGAATTATTTCCGCGTCTTTTTCCCTGATTGCGGCGTTGTTCGTCGTCGCCATAGCGGTGCTATGCCTCCTCCTCTCGCCTTGCCTCAGGCAAAAATCCATCGGAACTAAGTTCAACGCATTTGCGGTTCACCACACTAGAACGAAACCTGATTCTGCACATCAGTGATGCGGACAAGGCCTGCGAACTGCTGGAGCTGTGGAAGAATGCATAGGCTGTTTCAGCGGGATCGGTTCTGACGATCCCGCCCCTGCAGGGGGATCGCCTCATGTTCGAAAGTGCAGAGATCGGCCACAAGATCAGCAAGAGCGAGTATCGCAAACAGGAGCCGGCACTGCGCGAGCAGCTGCTGGAGGCCCAGGCCCAGCTCAAGGAGCAGGCGCGCTTTCCGCTGCTGATCCTGATCGGCGGCGTCGACGGCGCCGGCAAGGGCGAGACGGTGAATCTGCTCAACGAGTGGATGGATCCGCGCCACATCCACACCTGCGCCTTCGGCGCGCCCACCGACGAGGAAGCGCAGCGGCCGCCGATGTGGCGCTACTGGCGGGCGCTGCCGCCCAAAGGCAAGATCGGGATCCTGTTCGGCTCCTGGTACACCCAGCCGATTCTTGATCGCGCCTACAAGCGCAGCCGTCCGGCCGATCTGGTCGCCGCCATCGAGCAGATCC
>JAGRJL010000139.1 GCA_020442775.1 Lysobacterales bacterium
CCGTCAGTCATCGCCGCGGTGCTGCCCTTGGTTTCGGTGTCCTGGAAACTGACGTTGGCCAGCGCCCGCCAGCGGGTGCCGAACTGGTGCCACCATTCCAGCTCCAGCCCTTGAGAATCGACCGAACCGATATTTACGGTCACCGGCCCCGGCGCAATCGAGGGATCCACCTGGTGGCGGCCATCCACCTCAGCCAAGTACAGGGTGGCCTTGAACGCAGTTTCCGGACGGCGGTAGATGTACTGCAGTTCGGCGGTGCGCATGACTTCAAAATCGAGAGTGTCGTTGATCCTCCCGAATACGTTCTCGGCGCCGGCAGTACCTGAGCGGAATCCTTCCGTGTACTGACTCTTGAGCGCATGGCGGTCGTTGATCCGCCACACCGCCGCAACACGCGGGGTGACACGCTGATCGATCCCCTCCAGCCAGTCATAGCGCGCACCCAGAGTGACGGTCACCGTGCCCAGTTCGATCTCGTCCTGTAGCGAAGCAGAGGCCACCGTGCGGTCCCTGTCGGTCAACTCCCGACCCATTTGACCGGGAAGTGGCGGCATGCCCGGCGTCGGCGGTGGCAGGATCCGAGACTCATAGTCCCGCCGACCGTAGCTGGCCTGAGCCAGAAAGCGGTGCTTGCCGCGACTCCAGTTGGCGCTGGTACCCAGTTCGCGGCGACTGCCCTCGAAGAACAGGGTGTTGTTGTTCTGCATGTCGTTGTCGGCGTAGTTGATCCAGCTTTGCATCTCCAGAACGGTTCCCGCGGTCCAGCGATAGCGCATTTCAACGGCCAAGCCCTCGTCCTCACGTGGCCGAAGCACATTGCGTGCACCGGACTGGATCGCACTGCGGTCGACCGCTGCAAGCTTCAGACTGAAGTTGTTGTAGTACAGATTGAAGTGGCCGAAATAGCGTTCTTCGTCGGCGAAGCTGGTGCTGGTGGCGGCCTCCAGGTCATCGGCTACGAAACGCGAAAACCCCAGATTGACCTTGAACGACTCACCGGACTGGTGGCTGAGGTTGAATCCGGCGCTCTGCAGTCCACCGCCGCCGCCCTGCGCATAGACCAGGCTGCGGTCTTCCTTGGTGATGATGTTGACCAGCCCGGCGAAGGCGAAGTCGCCATAAACTTCTGAACCCGGACCGCGAATCACCTCGATCCGGTCCACCATCTCAATCGGCATCAGCATCACCGAGCCGTTCTGGCCGGCAGTCTCACGAGCGAAACTCAGCCCGTTCACCAGCACCTTCACCTGACCGGAGTTCTCGAAATAGTCGATGCCGCGGACTCGCAGGGTGGCGTTGCCGATGTCGTCGCGCAGCGCCTCGATACCGGGCACCAGCGCCAGCGCATCCAGCACGTGACGGGCGCCCAGTGCGGCCACATCCTCCCCGCGCAGCACCGTGACCACGCCGGGTACATAGTCGGCGTTCAGCCGGGTTTGGGTGGCAATCTCGGTTTCCTCGTCCAATAGCGCCAGCAGCGCCTCGAGTTCCTCGTCCTCGCTGTCCTGCGCCTGCGCCGTTGCCGCCAGCAACAAGGCCAGCGCAAGCCCGCGTGTCGATCGTTTCATCATGATTCCAATCCTTTGAAAGCTATCGGCACCCGCCCACCGAATGATGGGCCTAGCACAACACAGTCCGCCGAAAGATATGCGGAAGATTATGAATTTTCGCGGTTTTCCCGGCACCTCGCCAGTCCGCAACCGGCGCTAGCACGATCAACTGAAGAACAGTTGACCTGCACTCTCATTTATGTGACTTTATGGTCACATTAATTTGAGTTCACCGCATGAAAATCCACCGCGCCGAATTTTCCTTCTCCGCTTTGCTGCCGTTGGCCATCGCGCTGCTGGCACCGGCTTGTCTGGCCAGCAACCCAGACGGTTCGAGCAAGCCCGACGATCAACTGGCACCGTTGGCATTCCTCGCCGGTCATTGCTGGGAGGGCGAGTTCGGCAACGGCCACCGCGATGTGCAGTGCTACGAGTGGGTCTACGACGGAAAATTCCTGCGCAGCGATCATCATGTGATCGGGACCGAGCCGCGCTATGAGGGGATCACCTGGTACAGCTGGGATGCGCAGAACAATCGAATTCGCTTCCACTACTTCACCAGCCTCGGTGCGGTCAGCGAAGGGCACCTGGAAACCACCGCAGAGGGTTTTGTGGTGCCGGAGGAGCACCGTGACGGCGAAGGCAAGCTCACCCGCATCCAGACCCTGTTCAAGCAGATTGATCCACTGCACTACAGCGCGGGCAGCCAGATCTGGTCGGAAGACGGTTGGCAACCCATGCACACGGCGGTTTATCGCCGGCAGGACGCTCCCGCTGCCGACCCACAATCCGATGAGTTCACGACCCAGCGCTGAAGCAGCAACCTGATCCCAGCCTGACTCGCCCGCGCTGATCCGTTCAATGGCGCCGTTCGTCGTCGCAACCGGAGCGCTGCGTTGCCTGCGTGACCACCATCACACCCAGGATTTACATTGAGCGACTAAAGTCGGCCGCACATCGATCCAGGGGAAAGCGATGAAAGCTCGCTGTTGCATGATGGCCGCGCTCGCGCTGGCCGCGCCCGGCACGTCCGTGTGGGCGGCCGACCATATCTTCGACACCGGGCTGGAGGAGCGTGCCGAGGGCCCCTACAGTGACGCCGAGGCGGCGCGCTTTCTGACCCAGGCGACTTTCGGTCCGACCCTGTCGGAGATTCGACGACTGCGGGACATTGGCTACAACGCCTGGCTGGCGGAACAGCTGGCGGCGCCGAGCACCGAGCACCTGCCGTACCTGCAGGCGCAGCAGGCACAAGGTCTGGAGGTCTACCAAAATTCGCGTCAGGAGGCCTGGTGGGATCGTGCGATTACCGCTGACGACCAGTTGCGTCAGCGGGTGGCCTTTGCGCTCAGCGAGATCCTGGTGATTTCCGATCAAAGCGGGGCGATCGAAGGGCAGCCCTTCGGCATGGCCAACTACTACGACCTGCTGCTCAATCAGGCCTTCGGCAACTACCGAACGTTGATGTACGAAATGACGGTGAGCCCGTTGATGGGGCATTACCTGTCGATGTTCAAGAACCGCAAGCCGGATGCGGCGCTCAACATCCGCCCCGACGAGAATTATGCGCGCGAGATCATGCAGCTGTTCTCGGTTGGCCTGGTAATGCTCAACCCCGACGGCACCGTGCAAACCAGCGGCGGCGATCCGATTCCGACCTACGACCAGTACACCATTCGCGGCCTCGCCCACGTGTTTACCGGCTGGAACTGGGCCAACTGCCCGCGCACTCAGGGCGGTCAATGGTGGGAATGGGAATTCTGTCCAATCGGTCCGGTGCCTTATCCCGAGCCCGGCTGGGACGTGGGCTGGCTGCTGCCGATGGAGCCGTGGGAAAGCTACCACGCGGTCGATGACAGCAAGCAGCTGCTGGACTACCCGGGCGTCAGCTTGCCCAATGGCGTGCTCCCGGCCGGCGGGCTGGCGGTCGACAACTTGAACGCGGCGCTGGACAACGTTTTCGAACACCCCAATGTCGGCCCATTCCTGGCCAGACGGCTGATCCAGCGGTTGGTATCGAGTAATCCGACGCCGGCCTATGTGGGCCGGGTTGCCGCCGCCTTCAACAACAACGGAAGCGGCGTACGCGGGGATTTGGGGGCGGTCGTTCGCGCGATTCTGATGGATCCCGAAGCGCGCACGCTAGCCCCGGAAAGCAGCGACCGCGGCAAGGTGCGCGAACCCCTGCTGCGCCAAACTCATCTGTGGCGAGCCTTCAATGCCTACGCCAACGATGGTCGCTATCGCGAATGGAATCCGGAGTTCAACCTTGGACAGGCGGCTCTGCGCTCGCCCACCGTGTTCAACTTCTTCCTCCCGGACTTCCAGCCGGCCGGCGAGTTGACCGATCTGAATCTGGTGGCGCCGGAATTCCAGATTGCCACCGACCCGCAAGTGGCAAGCAGTTCCAATGCTCTGGGCGCGATTGCCTACTGGTCGTGGCGAGGCAACCCCGGCCAGCAGGCCGAAGATGTGGTGATCGACCTGGGCCCCGAACTGCCCTTTGCCCAGAATCCGGTGGTGCTGGTGGATCGCTACGACCTGCTGCTGATGAACCGGACCATGAGCGACGCCATGTACAACCTGCTGGTCAACTACATCGGCAGCATCGACAACGATGGCAATCCCAACAACACCCTACCCGACGAGCAACGCCGCGAGCGGGTGCAGGATGCGATCTGGCTGATCCAGACCTCACCTGAATACGTCGTCGAGCGCTGAGGGGAAGATGATGAAACGTCGAGATCTGTTATTGCGTAGCCTGCAGTGCGCCGCCGGCAGTGCTGCCTTTACCGCCCTGAGCGGAAAGCTGCAGCTGGCCAACGCCGCCACCCTGCAGCGGCCCAAGTCGCGGATGCTCGCGGGCGGAGACTACCGGGCGCTGGTCTGTATTTATCTCTATGGCGGCAACGACGCCTTCAACATGGTCGTCCCCACCGGCAGCGGCTACGCGCAATACGCCACCGCTCGCGCCGATCTGGCGATTCCTGAGGGCGAACTGCTGCCGCTCAGTCCGGTGGTTCCGCCAACCGGCGGCGGCAGCTTCGGGACCCACCCGGGCATGCCGGAACTGCAGTCGCTGTTCAATTCGCAGCGTGCCGCCATCGTCGCCAACACCGGGCCTTTGCTCTATCCGATCACCAAGGCCGAATACACCAACGGCACCGTCCCGGTTCCAGCACAGCTGTTCTCGCACAGTGATCAGACCGTCCTGTGGCAAACACCGCAGGCCGAAACCCAGAATCGACGCGGCTGGGGTGGCCGTCTGGCCGATCTTTTCTACTCCACCAACGTCAACCAGCAGCTGTCGATGAACATCTCGGTCAGCGGCGAAAACGTGTTTCAGTCAGGCGAGACCATCGTTCCCTATTTCGTCAGCACCCAGGGCGCCGAGGCGATTCATTTCGTTGAAGATGTGCCGTGGTTGGCCGAGCGCCGGGCAGCCTTTCTGGCGCTGCGTGACGGCACCTACGCACATCCATTGCAGCGCGAATACGTGCGCCGGATGACCCGGGCAATGGACAACCAGGCAATGATCACCAGCGCGCTGGACGGTGCGCCACCGCTTGCGACCGCGTTCCCAGACACTTATCTGGGTCGGCAGCTGCGGATGGTGGCCCGGCTGTTGTCGGCACGCTCCAGCTTGCAGATGACCCGCCAGATATTCTTCGTCGCGGCGGGCGGCTATGACACCCACGACGCCCAGTTGGGCGATCACGCCGATCATCTGGCCGAACTGTCCGGCGCCATCAGCGCCTTCTACAACGCCACGGTGGAACTGGGCCTTGATCAGCAGGTCACCAGTTTCACCGCTTCGGAGTTCGGCCGCACGCTGAGCATCAATGGCGACGGCACCGACCACGGCTGGGGTTCGCACCATCTGGTGGTGGGCGGCGCGGTCAACGGCGGGCGCATCTATGGCACCCCGCCGGACCTGACCATCGACGGGCCCGATGATGCCGGCTGGGGGCAGATCATTCCCACCCAGTCAGTCGACCAGTACGCGGCCACGCTGTCGACCTGGTACGGGCTGAGCGACAGCGACCGCGACATGGTGTTCCCCAATCTTAGCCGCTTCAGCAGCCCCAATCTGGGTTTCATGGCATGAGTTCACGCGGGTGTGTGGCGCTGCTGCTTTGGGCAGCAGCGGCGCCCGGCCATGCGCTGAACAACTGCCTCCCCGGTGACTTCGCCAACACCGATCTAAGGGGGAGCAATCCGGTGGTGATCGCAAACGACAGCCCGGGCAATCCCTTTCTCTACCGACCCCGCTGCGCGCTGATCGCGGCAGGCACGACGGTGATATTCCGTGCCGTCCCGAATTTCGGCATGCATCCGCTGTTCGCCGGGACGGTCAGCGCAGGCATGGGTAACTTTGACCCGACCAGTCCCATAGGCTCGGCCAACACCGGCGAGGAACACAGCGTAGTCATCAACGAAATCGGCGAGTTCCCCTATTTCTGTGATTTCCACCTCGCCAGCGGCATGTTTGGTTCGCTAATGGTCGTCCCGCAGCTTTTTGCCGACGATTTCGAGTAGCGCGGCGCCGGAAATCCGCCGATACGCCCGGCCCATTGCGCAAATTGCCATCGGTTTTCCGCGCGCTATCTCAGCAGATCATCTCGATGCCCAGCGCCCCTTCCAGCTGCAGCGCGCAGCGATTCCGTCCGGCCTGCTTCGCCTGGTAGAGCAACTCGTCAACGCTCTTGAGAGCATCGGCAATTTCCATTTCTCCCGGGCGCGGAAACTCCCTGGCGCCGACGCTGGCGGTGACCACCTTGGCGGCGCTGGAATGCAGATGCTCGATCTGCAGCTCAGTGATCACGCTCAGCAGGCGCGCAGCCTGGTCCCGCGCTGCGTCAGCGGCCAGAATCAGCGCGAATTCTTCGCCCCCGTAGCGCGCCACCAGGTCCTCACCGCGAGTGAAAGCCTGATCCAGGGCGTGAGCGACCTGGCGCAGGCAGTCGTCGCCGGCCCCGTGGCCGTAGTGATCGTTGTACTGCTTGAAATGGTCTATATCCATCAGCATCAGCATGATCCCGGTGCCCTGGCGCTGCGCCGCCCGCCAGCGCCTGGACAGGGCCTGATCGAAACTGCGGCGATTGGCGATATTGGTCAGTCCATCGATCAGCGCGCTACGCTCAAGCAGATCACGCTGCTGCTTGAGCTGCAGATGAATGCGCACCCGGGCACGAACTATCGGGGCGCTGATCGGTTTGGTGATGTAATCGACTGCCCCCAGCGCAAAGCCCTTCTCCTCGTCGTCGATCTCGCTCATCGCGGTGACGAAGATCACCGGAATGTCGGCGGCAGTGGGACTGCTCTGGATCATTTCCAGGGTCTGATAACCATCGCAGTCGGGCATCACCACATCGAGCAGGATCAGGTCCGGCCGGTAGCTGTCCAGCAGCTTCATCGCCTGCGGCCCGCTGGTGGCGAAACGCAACTCATGGGCGCCCTGCAGCGCCTCCGAAAGCACATGAATATTCACTGGCTCATCGTCGACGATCAGTATCTTGGCCTTCGCCACAGACTCTCCCATGGTCATTCCTCCAGCTGCGCCAGCGCGTTCTCCAGCGCATCCAAGTGTTTGAGCGCCATTGCAAAATCCAGACCGCTGATGGCACGACTCAGGGCCGAGTGGGTTTCCTCCAGTCCCGCCCTGGACAGCAGCGACTGCAGCTCGCGGAAGTGTTTCTCGGCTGCCAGATCATTATCGAGCAGGGCCTGACGCAGCTGCTGCAGCGCGGCCGATGGATCTGCACCTGAATCGGACGCCTGATCGACCGGTGCGGAAACAGCTGCAGCGGGATCAGGCAACGGCGCCGCAATCAATTCGGCCATCGCCTGCTCCAGCTCATCCAGGGCCGCCTCGCGCTGCGGACCCGGCTGCAGCTGACGCTCCAGTCTGGCCGCTGCGCTGGCGACCCGCTGCGCACCCAGGGTCGCAGCGGCCCCCTTGAGGGTGTGCGCCAGCGCGGCGGCCGATTCGCCCTGCTGGTCAATGAGCAAGGTGCGCAGGCGGGCGACCGAATCGGCATTGCGAGTGCGAAACTCATCGAGCAGGCGAACCAGCAGATCCAGCTTGCCGCTGACCCGACCCAGCGCCACCGCCACATCCACACCGGCAATGACCGGCACACTCGGCGCCGGCATGGGCGGCAACGCCGGATTCCCTTTGGTCTCGCCGGCAAGCGCGATCTGATCAGGCAAGTCAACGGGATCTGTGGCCGCCGGCAGCCAGCGATTGAGTGCGCGCAGCAGCTCCGATTCCTCGATCGGCTTGGACAGGTAGTCGTCCATTCCGGCCTGCAGAAAGCGCTCCCGGTCGTGTGCCATCGCGTGGGCGGTCAAGGCCACGATCGGAATCCGCGCCAGTTCCTTGTCAGCCTTGATTCGCCGGGTCGCCTCGATCCCGTCCAGCTCCGGCATCTGCACGTCCATCAGGATCAGATCAGGTGCCCGGGACTGCACTTCCGCGATGGCTTCCAGCCCATTGGTGGCGGTGCGCACCTGTGCGCCCAGCGATTCCAGCAGTTCGGTTGCCACCTGGCGATTGATCGCATTGTCCTCGACCAGCAGCACCTGGCTACGCTGATCAAACTGCGGCTGCTGAACTGGATCGGTTCCGCGCGAGCGGCGCAGCTGGGCGGCGCAGCGCTCCTGGCCCAGCGCCTGCATGGCGGCATCGAACAGCGACGAGGGCGAGACCGGCTTGTTCAGAAAGACGTCCACGCCCGCTTCTTCAGCTTCGTTGAGCAATTCGTCGCTGCCGTAGGCAGTCGCCATCACTACCCCGACCCTGGCCAACCCGCGCTGGCGCATCTGGCGCACTGCATCGATCCCGTTGATACCGGGCAGCCGGTAGTCCATCACCACCAGGTCGAAACCTGAATCGGCACTGTGCAGGCGCTGCAGCGCGGTCTCTGCCGATTCTGCGAGAGAAACGTCGAAGTCGAGCGATTCCAGCATGCTGCCGAAAACCTCCCGGGTGGTCGGGTTGTCATCGACCACCAATGCCCGCAGACCCTCGATCTCGCGCGGCACTGGTGCCTTCTCGATCCCATCGGCGATCTGGAATCGAGCGCTGAACCAGAACCGGCTGCCGCTGCCGGGTTCGGAATCCGCGCCGATCTCGCCACCCATGCCTTCGACCAGTCGCTTACAGATTGCCAGCCCCAAACCGGTCCCGCCGTGCCTGCGGGTATTGGTCTCGTCGACCTGGGTAAAGGGATCGAACAGGCGCGGCAATTCGTCCTTGTCGATCCCCATGCCGGTATCGCTGACCGAGAAACCGAGCTTGGCCCCGGAATCGGCGCAGGGCAGATTGCGCACCTCGATGAGCACGTGCCCGCGCTCGGTGAACTTGACCGCGTTGGTGACCAGATTGACCAGAATCTGCTGCAGCCGCACCGGATCGCCGATCAGGCTCTGCGGCACCTTGGGGTCGATCAGGAACAGCACCTCCAGATTCTTTTCCCTGGCCTTGCCGCCGACCACGGTGGCGAGGTCATCGATCACCGCGTTCAGTTCGAAACGAGTGTGCTGGAAGCTCAGCTTGCCGGCTTCGATCCGCGACAGGTCCAGAATGTCGTTGATCACCCCCAGCAGCAGCCGCGCCGACCCCCGCAGCTGCATCAGCAGACTGGATTGCCGCGGGCTCAGCGGGGTTTTTTCCATCAGCGCGGCCATTCCCAGCACCGCGTTCATTGGCGTGCGGATCTCATGGCTCATGTTGGCCAGGAATTGACTCTTGGCCTGATTAGCCGCTTCGGCTTGCTCCTTGGCCTGGCGCAGTTCGCGCTCGAAGCGCATCCGGGTCAGCTGTGCGCGCTCGCGGGCCCGCTCCAGGGTCAGCATGACCACCGCCAGCGCGCCGCCCAGCAGCGCCAACAAGATCGCGACAAAGCCACCCTGCACAATCAGCTGCTCGCGCAGGTCGTCACTGAGTCGACGCATGAAGGCCGAACTGACTGCGAAATGCGCCAGTCCCATCAGCTCGGTGGTATCCCGATGGTAGAGTTCCACGGTCACCGGAATGGCGTCGACTCTGACCCTCTCTGGCGCCCGGTCCAGGCTGCCTTCCTCGC
>JAGRJL010000140.1 GCA_020442775.1 Lysobacterales bacterium
GGGCCCTGGCTGCGGGCAGGCAGGTGCTGCTGCTGGTCCCCGAAATTGGCCTGGTTCCACAGATGGTGGCGCGCGCGCAGGTGCAGATTGACGGGCGCATCGTGGTGCTGCATTCCGAGTTGGCCGAGGGAGAGCGATTGCTTGCTCACCGCGCGGTGGCCGACGGATTGGCCGACCTCGTCGTCGGGACCCGCTCAGCGCTATGGGCGCCGCTGCCCAGACTGGGGCTGATCATTGTCGACGAAGAGCACGACGCGGCCTACAAACAGCAGGAAGGGGTGCGCTATCACGCCCGCGACATGGCTCTGGTTCGCGCTCGCGAGCTGGCAATTCCGGTAATGCTGGGCTCGGCAACGCCCTCACTGGAGTCACTGGCCAACGTCGAGCGGGGAAGGCTGCGGCGCAGCCGGCTGAATCTGCGGGTGGGCGGCGCGCCCAAACCACGATGGTGGGTGGAAGATCTTTCCCAGGCACCGGCGAAATCGGTGGTCGGGCAGCATGCGATCAAGCTGATCGGCGAGCAGCTGGCACAGGGACAGCAGGTACTGGTCTTCCGCAACCGACGCGGCTACGCGCCGGTGCTGATCTGTCGCGATTGCGGCTGGCAGGCGCAATGTCGCGATTGCGACGCCCGCCTGGTGATCCATCGCGGGCAGGGGCGCATACGCTGTCACCATTGCGGCTGGTCCGCACCCACGCCGGCCAGCTGCCCCGAATGTGCCAGCCTCGCGCTGTTCCCGCTAGGAGTGGGAACCGAGCGGGTGGAGGATGCGCTGACCGCGGCTTTTCCCGAGACTCCGATCCTGCGCTTTGATCGAGACACGGTCGCCCGCAAGGGTGCGCGCGAAGCGGGTCTGGCCACCCTGCGCGAGGGCGGCGCCGCGATCATCATCGGCACCCAGATGCTGGCCAAGGGGCACGATCTGCCGAGGCTCGGTCTGGTGGTGGTCTGCCAGCTGGATGAGGCCCTGCACGGGATTGATTTTCGCGCGACCGAACGCCTCGCTCAGCTGCTGATTCAGGTGGCCGGACGCGCGGGTCGGCGCGAAGCTCGCGGTCTGGTGGTGCTGGAAACCGCCTTTCCCCAGCATCCGGTGCTGCAGGAGCTGTTGCAGCACGGTTATCCGGCGTTCGCCGAGCGTACCCTGCAGGAGCGTCGCGCCGCGCGGATGCCGCCCTACGCCCACAGCGCGCTGCTGCGGGCCGACGCCCAGCGGCGCGATCGTCTCGATGAGTTCCTCCAGGTGGCAGCGGAGAAGGCGCGCGCTGACCTGGTTGCCGGGGTCGAGCTGTTCGGGCCATTGACGCCGCCGATGGCCAGGCGTGCCAACCGCGAACGCGGTCAGATCCTGCTGATGTCCGATCGTCGCGACAGCCTGCATCGGCTGCTGGAGCCATGGCTGGACAAGCTGCGCCGGCTGCGTGGCGGGGTACACTGGACCATCGATGTGGATCCGCTGGACTGGTATTGAAGGCTGGCCTTCGGTCCTCGATCCCCGCGTAGAGCTGACGTTTTCCACGGGCTAATTGGCGGATTTCACCCTTTCAGAGTGAAATCAGACGAGGACAATAGCGGACGACTTGGGCCGGCGCCGAGATCGTCGCCCTGAACAAATTCACTCCCGACCAAGAAGGATATGCCATGTCCAGTTCCATGTACGCTTCTTCGATTCCGGTGTTTGAGCGCATGCTCGGCGCCACCAGCGAGATCCTGCGCAAGGCCGAAGCCGATGCCGAGGCCCGCGGGATCGACCAGGCGGTGCTGCTCAATTCACGTCTGGCGCCGGACATGTTCCCGCTGGTGCGTCAGGTGCAGATCGCCACCGATATGGCCAAGGGCTGCTGCAGCAGACTGGCGGGACTGGAAGTGCCCAAGTGGGAGGACAACGAGACCAGTTTCGCTGAGCTGCGCGAGCGGATCGAACGTGGTCTGGCGCACATGCGCGCGCTGGTTCCCGATCAGCTCAACGGGTCCGAGGATCGGGATATCGAACTGTTGATCGGCGGTCAAGCCATGCAATTCAAGGGCTTGCCCTATCTGCATTTCTTCGTGCTGCCCAATTTCTACTTTCACCTGAGCATGACCTACGCGATCTTGCGGCATAACGGCCTGCAGATCGGCAAGCGCGATTTTCTGGGTGCCATCTGATTGCACGAACTGCACTCTGGGTTTCCGTCGGATCAGTCTTCGCGCAGTAGCGAGCTGGGCTGATCCGGCTGAACTTCCGGCGTGGATTCAGGCTGCCGGGATTGCTCCGGCTCCCGGGATAGGCGCTGCGCCGGCTCAATGCCCTCGCTGAGGGCCGCGTGAAGGGCCTCGGCGCGGGCAAAGCGCACCGCGTCGACCAGCTTGCGCGCCAGCTGCCGGTTGCCCAGGCGCAAACGCAGGCGCAGGCGACCGCTCTCGGAACTGGGAACGTCGGCCAGCAGTGCGAAATCGTTGCACTGCAGTTCGATATATGGGCGCAACCACAGAAATCCCGGGCGACAATCGATCTGATCCAGCGCCGTCAGCGGAAGGGCTAATTCCCGGGGTCTGGACTTAAGCAGGCCAAATAGTGCGTCAGCAGTCTGGAAGCCCAGGCGCAGCGACTCACCATCGAAGCTGAGGATGCCGTGGAGATCGGCGGCACCCTGGTAGGCAATTGCGCTGACCGGCAGCGAAACGCGGTTGAGCATGCGGCTGTCCATCTATTTGCTCGCGGTCCGCTGTCCTGCTCAACCCTTGGTCCAGCTGTCGCGCAGCGATACCACGCGATTAAACACGGGTTGATCCGTCGTGTGGTCGCGTCGGTCGGTTACGAAGTAGCCAATGCGTTCGAACTGGAAGCGGGTTTCCGGATCAGCGTCTGCGGCCGCCGGCTCCACCCAGGCCGAGCTCAGGATCTGCCGTGAATCGGGGTTGAGATGGTCGACATAGCTGCCTTCCCCGGCATCGGGATCTGCCACATTGAACAGGCGATCGTAGAGACGGACTTCCGCCCGCCTTCCGCCAGTCGCACACACCCAGTGAATGGTGCCCTTGACCTTGCGCGGCTGATCGTCCTGATAAAGGGTGACCCGCAAACGGCTGATCCGCCCATCGGCATCCTTTTCCACGCCGACGCAGCGGACAATGCCAATATGGCGCAGGCGGACCTCGCCATCGGGGATCAGGCGCTTGAATCCCTTCGGCGGCACTTCCTCGAAATCGCTGCGCTCGATCAGCAACTCGCGGCCGTGGCTGAGGGTGCGGGTGCCCAGTTCGGGGCGCTGTGGGTGATTGCCCACCTCGATCTCGGCGCGATAGTCGGCGGGCAAATTCTCGATGGTGACCGGCAGCGGGTCGAGTACCGCCATCCTGCGCTCGGCGGTGGCATCCAGATCCTCGCGCACGCAACCTTCCAGCACGCCGTAGTCGATCACCGTCACCTGCTTGGTGACCCCCACCCGATCACACAGCAGGCGGATCGACGCCGGGGTAACCCCGCGCCGCCGCATCGCCGAAAGGGTCGGCATCCGTGGATCATCCCAGCCCTCCACCAGTTCCTTCTGCACCAGTTCGACCAGCTTGCGCTTGCTCATCACCGTGTAGTTGAGGTTGAGCCGGGCGAACTCGGTCTGCTCGGGGCGCGAGACCGGCAGCTTCATGTCGATTTCGGCCAGGGAGGCGCTCAGGTCCGGGTTGGCACACAGATCCAGCTGATCGAGATACCAGTCATACAGCGGACGGTGATCTTCGAACTCCAGCGTGCACAGCGAATGGGTGATTCCTTCCACCGCGTCGGAGATGCAGTGGGCGTAGTCGTACATCGGATAGATCGGCCAGGCATCACCAGTGTTCTGATGGGCAACCTTGCGGATGCGGTAGATCGCCGGGTCGCGCAGATTGATGTTGGGGCTCGCCATGTCGATCCTGGCGCGCAGGATGTGCGTGCCCTCGGCGAATTCGCCGGCGCGCATGCGTGCGAACAGGTCGAGATTCTCGGCCACGCTGCGATTGCGGTAGGGGCTGTCCTTGCCCGCCTCGGTCAGCGTGCCGCGGTTGGCGCGCATCTCCTCGGCCGACTGCGAGTCCACATAGGCCTTGCCGGCCTGGATCAGGCTGATCGCGCAGTCGTGCATGCGGTCGAAATAGTCCGAGGCGAAGTACAGGTGCTCGCCCCACTCGAAGCCGAGCCAATGCACCGCCTCGAGGATGGCGTCGACGTATTCCTGCTCTTCCTTCTCGGGGTTGGTGTCGTCGAAGCGCATGTGGCAGACGCCGCCGTAGGCCTCGGCCAGGCCGAAGTTCAGGCAGATCGACTTGGCGTGGCCGTAGTGCAGGTAGCCGTTGGGCTCGGGCGGAAACCGGGTAACGACCTGGCCGCCATGCTTTCCGGCGGCGACGTCGCGGTTGACCAGATTCCGGATGAAGTGATTGGGAGTGTCGGCGCTCATGCGGTTATGGGCTTGGGTAAAACCGTTGATTGTCGCCTGCTCTGGGTTGGGACGCTAGCCCGGATCATGACCGGATTCTCCGCGGCTGCGCGCGGTCGGCGAACTATCAGGCTGGATTGCAATCGGCGAAGGCTCACCTTTTTTGTCTCCCTGCGAACTGTGCGAGGCCAAACCGGGCAGGGGACACCGTAAACTAAGGTCAATCGGACTTGGATCGGGGCCTTTGATGACGCCGGCGCGTTGGCAGCAACTGCGGGCTTTGTACAACGCCGCACTGGAGATGCCGGAAGCTGAGCGAAAGGCCTGGCTGCAGGGCGCGTGCCCGGATCCGGAGGTGAGAGAGGAACTGCTCTCCCTGCTTGATGCCGGCCCCGTGGATGCCACCGTGCTGGACGATTCCGAGATCGCGGCGCCGAACTTGTCGCAGGGAGGCGATCTGATTGACCAGCGCCTGGGCGAGTTTCGGGTGCTGCAGGAGATCGGCAGTGGCGGGATGGGCGCGGTCTACCTGGCTGAACGAGCCGACGGGGAGTTCGACCAGCAGGTGGCGATCAAGGTGGTCAAGCGAGGTCTGGCCAGCGAGCAGGGGTTGCGCCGCTTCCTGCGCGAGCGGCAGATTCTGGGGCGCCTGAATCATCGCCACATCTGCAAGATTCTGGGCGGTGGGGTCAGCGCCGACGGACGCCCCTATCTGGTGATGCCCTTCCTGGAGGGAGCGCTATCGCTGGACGAATATGCGCGGCGACGGGCGCTGGACCTGCGCGGCAGGCTGGAGTTGTTCGTGGCGGTGTGCGAAGCCGTGCAGCACGCACACCAGAATCTGGTGGTGCACAGCGATCTCAAGCCGGCCAACATCCTGGTAGATGCCGAAGGGGTGGTCCAGTTGGTGGATTTCGGCATCGCGCGGCTGCTCGATTCCGCGACTGCCGGACAAACCACCATGATCGAGGGGCAGCGCCCGCTGACCCCACAGTTTGCCAGCCCGGAACAGATTGCCGGAAAGTCGCCCTCCACCCTGAGCGACGTCTACTCGCTGGGTGTGGTGCTGTACGAGTTGGTCAGCCACCAGCCGCCGTATCGCCTGCACGACACCACCCTGGACGAGATCGCCGAGCAATTGGCCAACACCGACCCGCTGCCGCCCTCGCGGCACCACAGCGCGGTTCCGGCGGATCTGGACAAGGTGGTGCTCAAGGCGATGGCGCGGGAGCCTGATCGCCGCTACCTATCGGCCGCGGCCCTGGCCGAGGATCTGCAGCGCTGGCTGAATGGCGAGCCGGTCCAGGCGCGCGCCGCGACTCTGGGCTATCAGCTGAGCAAGTTTGTGCGTCGCCACCGCTGGCCGGTCGCGACTGCGGCCGTGGGGCTGCTGGCCCTGATCGGACTGGCGCTGGTCCTGCTGGTGAGCAATCGGCAGATCAGCGCGCAGGCAGTAGAACTGCAGGCAGAAAAGGAGCGTGCCGAGGCCACCGCTCTGTTCTGGTCGGACCTGTTTGAGCAGACCGACCCGGTGCATGCCGAGGAAGCGGCTACCAGCACCCGGGAGTTGCTGGATCGTGCGGTCCAGCGGCTCAGCAACGATCAAGGCCTGGGCCGGCAAACCCGCTCCAGGCTGCTGTCGGTGATCAGCACCGCCTACTGGAATCTTGCCGAGGCCCAGTCGGCACGGGACGCGGCGCAGCAGGCGGTCGATCTGTATCAAGCCGACGATCCGCCCAGCGAGGCGATGGC
Organism: Lysobacterales bacterium; assembly: GCA_020442775.1. Lineage (GTDB taxonomy): Bacteria > Pseudomonadota > Gammaproteobacteria > Xanthomonadales > SZUA-5 > SZUA-5. Next base: position 6,151 of record JAGRJL010000140.1, read on the forward strand.
GATCGCCTATCGTCAGCTGGCCAATATCGCCAGTGAGATGGGCGAACTTGACGCCGCCCGCGCCGCCGCAGAGCGGGCGCTGGCGGTTCTTGAGCGACTTCCCGGAAGCAACCCTGCAATTCGCGCGCACAGTCTGGACGCGCTGGCCCTGGTCCTGACCGAACAGGGTGAGATGGAGGCTGCCACCATCGCTTTTGAGGAGGCGATCGAGTTGCAAAGCCGCATCAAGGAGCCCGGCATCGAGGTTGAGCAGGCGACCGCGATGGGGAATCTGGGCTATACCTATTTCCGGATGAGCGGCACGCCGGGCCCGAAAGCTCAGTTCTACCAGCGCCGAGCGGCGGAACTGGTGGATCAGGCGACCGCCTTGTTGGTGCAGGCGATGGGGCCCGATCACCCCAGAGTAAGCTTCATGATGAATGCGGCCGGCGTACTCGCCAGGGGCCGCGGTGACTACGAACAGGCGCTGGCGCATTTCGCCAGGGCCAGCGCCATTGCGGAGCGGGCTCTGCCCGAAGAGCACAGTTTTCGCTTCACCCTGCGCTACAACCAGGGTCAGGTGATGTTGCTTCAGGGTGAGGCCACCGCGGCCCGGGATCTGTTCGCTGAGCAATTGCAGATCGCTCTGGCCAAGCTTCCCGACGGTCACCCGGATCGGGTCTCGATGGCGCAAGGGCTGGGTCAGTCCGGTGCCGCTCTGGGTGACACTGCATTGATCCAACAGGCGCTGGCGCAGCTGCGGCTGGAGGCGCAAAGTGCGGAATCGGAAAATCCCTTCGCGGTCGCCTGGATCCGCGCATTCGAGCTCTTTCTGAACCCGGCAGATGGCGGTGATCCATCAGCTGCCGAGTTGCTGAGGTCGGTTGAGGGCAGCGGCGACCGCCAGCTGATCGACTTCGTCAAGGGACTGGTCGCGCCTGGTGCCGGCGATGAGTGAGGGCGAGGTCACCCGGATGCTGCACCGGCTGCGCGGCGGTGAGCAGCGCGACCAGGCGCTGGCGGCGCTGCTGCCGTTGGTCTATCCCGAGCTCAAATCGGCCGCTCATCGACAACTGCAGCGCGAGCGCGCCGGACACACTCTGTCGACCACCGCGCTGGTTCACGAAACCTATCTCAAGCTCAGCGAACAGGACTGCCAACAGTGGCAGAACCGCGACCATTTCCACGCCGTTGCGGCGATGGTCATGCGCCGGGTGGTGATCGATCACGCCAAGGGGGTGATGGCGCAGAAGCGGGGAGGAGGGGTCAGGCCCGAAACCCTGGATCTCTCGCTGCACGATGCTGAGGGCTTGTTCAACGTGCAGCGAGCCGAGGAACTACTCGCACTGGATGCCGCGATCGAACGATTGCGTGCAGTCGATGAGCGCGCTGCAAGGGTCGTGGAGTGCCGTTTCTTCGCCGGCTACTCGGTGCCCGAGACCGCGCAGGCGCTGCAGATTTCACCCGTGACCGTGAAACGCGATTGGGCGTTGGCGCGGGCCTGGCTGCTGCGCGAGCTGCGCTGATCAGCGCAGATGCTTCGATCCGTTGGGTTTGGGGCCTGACGTTTGAACTTGAGTGATATCTCCTGGGCGTTGTCGGCTGTCTGGCCCTCAACTCAGCGCTGCCGGGTTGCCGACGGGGTCGCAATGGGCGCCGGAGCCGAGCTCTTGCGCGAGCCGGTTGGCGGCATGGGCAGCGACTTCAGACGCGCCAGATGGCGATTCCCGAAGCCTGCGCTGAAGCCTGCATATACCTGCAGTTGCTTGAGCCCGAGCAGCGCCAGCACTGCAGGGTTGAGCCGACCGCCGTCTCCGGCTACTGCGATGGTGTCGCCCTCGGCGGCGCAGACCAGCGCGTGGTTCAGACCTGCCAGCGGCTTTTCCCGGCTGCCGTCGCCGGGGGCGATGCAGTCGGGATCGACGAACCAGACGCGCCCTCGAGCGGGCGCCAACATTTGCGACGGGTCGATCTGGTAAAGCGGCAGGCAATCAATCGGCTGATTGACCGCGGCACAGCGCAAGCGGTTGGATAGGGGGTTCATGGCTGACTGCGGTACCGGTGGCGGCTAGACATGAACTAACGCGACATTCGGCGCCGAATGGGATCATTTCGGTCATACCACGTGCCTTCGCGGGTTTTGAGTCAGCGCGGCGTAGTTCGATAGGACTCGCCAAGTCCTTGATACAGGGTGTTCAGCAGCCGGAAGTCCCCCAGTACTTCTGCCAGCACTTCTTCCACCGGGGCATCGCGACGGGACCCAAAAGTGGCCGTCTTCTGCACCACCTGCCACTGCGCGCGCACGTACAACTCCTGCAACTCGTACAGCTCCGATACCTGCAGCATCCAGGCGTAATCCAGACGCCGGGAGGAGTCGGTGGCCAGCGCAGTCTTCCACGCCGCCGAGGAGAGCAGCGCTACCTCGACATTCAAACTCAGTCCATCAGGCGGGTTGCCTTCCCGGGTGGCTTTGGCGGCATTCTCGAGTGCCTCCAGTGTGGTCTGCAGATCTTGCTGGACACCCGCCAGTTCGCGTTCATTTCGCGCAATTTCGGCGACGATCGCGACTCTTGCCTCATCCGCTCGCTGCGCAAGCTCGCGGTCATCACGCCATTCCTCCACCGCAAAGGCCAACAGCACGGCGACCAGCACCGAGAAGGCTTCCAGCAGAATCTCCGGAAGACGCTCGCGCAGCCTGGGAAATCGAGAATGATGAACCGGCGGTGGCTGTTGCTCGCTCATGGGCCGATGTTAACTGCTGGCGAACGGTCGATGGGGCAGAAATCGCGCGGCCAACTGTCGGCCTGATCAGCGGTGCACGGTGTCGCTATGCTCGGCGATCGGCTTGTCGGTGACCGCGCGGCGGGCCAGCTTGGCTTCGCGGCGGACGATGTAAAAGGTTGAGGCGAAGATAATGCTGGCGCCAAGCACGGTGTAGCGGCTGATGCCCTCGTCGAACAACCACCAGGCGATCAGCGCCACCACCGGCAGCTGCACGAAGTTGATCGGGGTGAGTGCCGAGACATCGCCGCGCTTGTAGGCCTCGGTCAGCAGGGTGTGGCCGGCGGTGCCCAGCAGTCCGGTCAGCACCAGCCAGAGCCAGAGCAGGCCGTTGCTGGGCCAGGACCAGACCGGAATCGCCGGGATCAGCGACAGCGGGGTCATGATCAGCACCATCCAGATCACGATGGCCTCGGCCGGCTCGGTGCGCGAGAGGAACTTGATGGTAATCGCCGCACTCGCCGCCAGCGCGGCCGAGGCCAGCGCCACCAGCACCGCCAGCGAGACTTCGCTGACGCCTGGGCGAACAATGATCAGTACGCCGACGAAGCCGATCGCGACCGCGGTCCAGCGACGCAGGCGGACCACCTCGCCGAGCACCAGTACCGCGCCGATGGTGACAAACAGCGGGGTCGCGTAGCTCAGCGCAATCGCCTGACCCAGCGGCAGATGGACCAGCGACCAGAAGCCGCAGAGCATCGCGCCCAGTCCGATCAGGCAGCGAACCAGATACAAGCCCATCCGGTGGCTGCGCAGTACACCCAGTCCTGCTCGGCGCAGCAGGGGCAGGGCGAAGAACAGGCCAAAGAGATTGCGGAAGAAGGCAATCTCGAAGGCATGCAGATCAGCCGCCGCCAGCCGGATGGTGATTGCCATGCCGGCAAACATCAGGGTGCTGCCCAGCATCAGCCACACCGCGGTCCACGGATTGTGGCTGAGCTGATCGGACAGTGCTGCGTTCAGGGCAGCGCGACTGCCGGCGCTGGCTGAAAGTCCGGATGCCGATGCTCACAAACCACGGTGGTGTAGATGCCGCCGCGGACGTTCCACACCCCAGTCAGACGCATGAACCAGGGATCGGTGAGTTCGGCCAGTTCACTCAG
>JAGRJL010000141.1 GCA_020442775.1 Lysobacterales bacterium
GCGGGCAGGTTGCCGCTGAGTTCGGCTCGCAGCTGGCCGCGGCCATGTTTGGGGGTGGCGGCCTGGCGGCTGATGTCCACCAGCACCTGGCGCATCGCTCGCGCGAACAGTGAGTAGAAGTGCTGGGAGTCGTTGAGCGGCTGTACCGCTCCGCGGGCGATCTTGACGTAGGCCTCGTGCACCAGGGTGGTGGGGTTCAGACCCGCTTCGCCCAACGGCCGCCCCAGGGTGCGTCGGGCGATTCGCTTCAGCTCCTGATAGGCCAGATCATAGAGCTCGCGCTGTGCCTCCACGTCGCCCGCTGCGGCGGCATCGAGCCAATGTGTCAGTTTGGGCTTGGGCTGATTCATCGGCAGCGCTGACCGTCCGGATGCCCCGGAGTTTGAATCGGCAGAGGATGGCCCTGCAAGCCATCGATCACTTGTCGCCATCACCGATGTCCGGTTCTGCTCGTTTTCTCGTTCTATCGACAATAATGAACCCTGCGGCTGGATGCTCATGACCGAAACAATGGAAGCCCCCATCACCAACTATGCTGAGCTGCGTGCCCGGATGCTCGCCACAGTGTCAAGGGAGGCCGCGCTTTCGGAGGCTTTCTATCGCCACCTGTTCGAGCTGCAGCCGGCGATCCGCAACCTTTTTCCCGAGTCGATGAGCGCTCAGCAGCTCAAATTCACTCATACGCTGAACACCGTGCTGCAGCTGATCGATTGCGCGGTGCTCGATCCCACTACCGGCAGCGGTTCGGCCGCCGAGGATTCCGAACTGGCGCACGCCTTGGCCAAGCTGGGTGCGCGCCATCAGCACTATGGTGCCCAGCCGCTGCATTACGCGGCGGTGGGCGAGGCGCTGCTGCATGCGCTGGATGAGGTTTGTCAGTCGCGCCTGGGTGAGGCCGAGCGACAGGCCTGGCGGCGGCTTTACGCGTGGATCTGCATGAAGATGCTGGACGAGGCCCTTTGAGGTTGAACGGAGAGGCAACGCCATTCGTCGGAGTAATCATTGGAATTTGTTGACAAGTATCAGCAAGGATGAACGGCGGGCTACGAACTCGCCGCTAACTGGTCCTACAATCGGGCCATGAGCAACGCCCCATTCGCCGCCACTACGACTTTGCGCAAGAGCCTGTTCTGGCGCTTTGCGCTGCTCACGACCAGCGCACTGGTGCTGTTTGCGCTCGGCTATCTGCAGTTCGGCATGCGGCCGGTGGTTGCGCGACTGGCAGATAGTCAGTTCGAGATTGCGGCGGCCAAGGTGGCAGCGGGCCTGCGCCGCTCGCTGGATCCGGCCGAGGTCCTGCTGACGCTGGTGCAGAGTTGGTCTGATAGCCTCGACTTCGACGAATCCGACCCGGCTGCCTTCAATCGCCTGGTCCAGCCACTGCTCGATCAGTCCGATCAGTTCACTTCGGTGGTGGCGGGCGACAGTGAAGGCCGCGGCTGGATGCTGCTGGAGCTTCCGGACGGCGCCCGGATGAATCGATTCACTGATATTCCCAGCCGCGGGGATGAGCAGATCTTTGTCGACTGGGCTGCCGATGGCAGCATGCAGACGCGCAGGGAACGGACCGACTATGACCCGCGCCAGCGTCCCTGGTACCTGGGTGCAATGGATGCAGGGCCGGAAAACCGGGTGTCATGGACTGATCCCTACGTGCTGTTCACCACTCGGGACCCGGGGATCACCGCGTCCATTCGGATCACTCACAGCAATGGCGTCGATCATGTCATCGGGATTGATTTGAAGCTGCTTGATGTGTCGCGCACGGCCGCACGTGTGCCGGTCAGTAGCCACGGCTTTGCGTTGGTGCTGACCAGTGATCACCGCCTGCTCGCTCTGCCCCAGGGGCCCTTCGAACTCAGCGATGACGATGTTCGGCGGCTGGCGCTGCAGCCGGTCAGCGCGCTGCAGAGTCCGGTGCTCGATGCCGCCCTGCGAGGCTGGGAGCGTGAGCAGGCGACCGCGGGTGTTTTCGATTTTCTTGCCGTTGGCGAGCCGTGGCTGGCGTCGTTCCAGGAATTTGAGTTGGGCGAGCAGGTTTTCTGGGTGGGCGTGTTCGCGCCCGAGGTCGATTTCGTGCCCGCATGGCGGCCGCTGGCGCAGGCGCTGCTGGCGATGTTCGCGCTGATTCTGTTGGCTTCCTTTCTATACGCGCTTCGTTACACACGCCGCTTCAGCGAACCGCTGGAGTCGCTGGCCGCGGCCAGCCAGAAAATCGCCCGACTGGACTTCCAGTCCGGCGGGACGGTTGAAAGCAGTATTCGCGAAATCCAGCAGCTGGCGGTGGCCCAGGACCAGATGCGCGGCATGCTTGAGAACTACCGAAGCACGGTGGAGGCCCATTCAGCGGAACTGCAAGAGCAGATCGATGCGCTGCGAGCTGCGGAGGCCAAGCTGGAGTATCTGAGCCAACACGATTCACTCACCGGATTGCCCAATCGGCTGTTGCTCAACGACCGTCTGGTCGAGGCGATCGAGCGGGCGCGTCAGTTGAACAAGATGGTGGCCGTGCTGTTCCTGGACCTGGATCGCTTCAAGGCGGTAAACGATTCACAGGGTCATCCCATGGGCGACCAGTTGCTCAAGCTGGTCGCGCAGCGCCTGCAGACGGACTTGCGCGAAAGCGACACCCTGGCTCGGCTGGGCGGCGACGAATTCCTGTTGCTGGCCGAAGACATCAACTCTCATGCAGATGCGCAGTCGCTGGCGGAAGCCCTGCTGTCTGCGGTGCGCAATGCGCTGGTGATTGACGACCGCTCCTTCCGCCTGACCGGCAGCATCGGGATCAGCCTCTTTCCCGACGATGGTGACGACCCGGTTGACCTGATTCGCAACGCGGATTCGGCCATGTATCAGGCCAAGGCCGAGGGGCGCAACAGCTACTGCTTCTATACCCGGGAAATGACTCTGCAGCTGGTTTCACGGATGCAAGTGGAAGAGGCACTGCACAGCGCGATCGCCGACAACCAGTTCCGTCTGCATTTTCAGCCGCAGGTTGATTTGCGTGATGGCTCGCTGATCGGTGCCGAAGCGCTGATTCGCTGGGTGCATCCGCAACGCGGCATGGTGCCGCCGGCCGAATTCATTCCACTGGCCGAAGAATCCGGCCTGATCGTCAAGATCGGCGCCTGGGTACTCAAGGAATCGGTGCGCCAATGGCGCGCGTGGGCCGATCAGGGCATCCGGATTCCCAGATTGGCGGTCAATCTATCGGTGAACCAGCTCCAGCCAGATAGCCTGCCTGGACTGATTGAACGCGTGCTGGCGACCTGGGAGGTGCCGGCAGAGGCGCTGGAGCTGGAGATTACCGAGTCGATTTTCCTGCAGTCGGCAGACGCGTTTGCGGTGCTGATGGAGATCGGAAGGACCGGGGTGAACATCGCGTTGGACGACTTCGGCTCCGGCAACTCCTCGCTGGCCTATTTGAAGAAGCTGCCGCTGGCTCGGCTGAAGATCGATCGCGAGTTTACCGCCGACATCGGCCATGATCGGGATGGAGAGACGGTCGTGCGTGCGATCATCAATCTGGCTGACACCCTGGGTCGGGAAGTCATCGCCGAGGGCGTGGAAACCCCGGAACAGAAGGATTTTCTGTTGCGGCACGGATGTGCCTACGGGCAGGGCTATCTGTTTGCCACCCCGCTGAGCGCCGAACAATTCGCCCGATGGTGGCGAGCGCGACAAGACGCGGAAACAGCCGCCGCCGCAGATCAGAGTTCGCCATCCTCATAGCCGCCGGCGAACAGCCGGTCACGATCAAAAGCGGCCTCGCCGCTGAGCTGACTGAGCCCACTCAGGGTCGCGCTGGCAAGTAGTGTCGAGGGATCGGACAACGAGCCACTGGACGAGTAGTCCAGCAGAACCAGGCGGGC
>JAGRJL010000142.1 GCA_020442775.1 Lysobacterales bacterium
GCAATGCCGGTCAGCGCTCCGAGGCAGAAGGGCTGATGGCAACGCTGGACTGAGGCCAACCAGACCGCGCACCGGTGAGGTGCCCGGTCCTGAGTAAATAATGACTGGCCGGGGCATTGCCCCGGCCTTTTGTTTCCGCCAGATCCTCCCTGGAGAATCCTGCGCTCCAGCATCCAATCGCGTCAGATCTCCGGATGTCGGCAATAGCCGCAGCGCGGTCGGAACGGCGGCGGGTAGTTGGAGCCGATCGCGCAGCTGGAGCCCGGGCCTCAGCCTTCCACAGAGGAATCTGCCATTGCAGTCTGAGCGCTTCCCCCGCAGTATCCGCCTCCCAACTGTCCGTCGCGCCCCATGCAGTACAAACAACTGATGGATTTTTCCTGAGGCAAGGCGGGGGATGAGGCAAAGCAGCGCTATGGCGACGACGAGCAACACCGCATTCAGGTGAGAAGACGCGGACATTGTGCGAGTTACTTTCGGGACACCACATCAGCTGCCATGAACTCCCTTCAGCGAATCGCCCTGGGCGTCGAATACGACGGCACCGACTACTACGGCTGGCAGATCCAGGCGCAGTCGCCAACGGTGCAGGAGGTCCTGCAGCAGGCCCTGGCTCAGGTCGCCGATCACCCGATCGAAGTGGTCTGCGCCGGTCGCACCGACACCGGTGTACATGGCCGCTGTCAGGTGGTGCACTTCGACACTCGCGCCCCACGCAGCGAGCGCAGCTGGGTGCTGGGTGCCAACAGCAACCTGCCCGACACGGTCGCGGTTCGCTGGGCACAGCAGGTGCCAGAGAGTTTTCATGCGCGCTTTTCCGCGCGTCGACGATCCTATCGCTACCGCCTGCTCAACCGCTGGGTACGACCGGGTCTGGGTGGACGGTATCTCGCCTGGGAAAGGCGCCCATTGGCGCTGGCACCAATGCAGGCGGCGGCAACTTTGCTGCTGGGTGAGCACGATTTCAGTGCCTTTCGTACCGTCCATTGCCAGGCACCGTCGCCAGTGCGCACCCTCTATCGGCTAACGATCACTGCCAATCAGGACGAGTTCGTGTTCGAGGCCCAGGCCAACGGTTTTCTTCATCACATGGTGCGCAATCTGGTGGGGTCGTTGCTGGTGGTGGGGCGCGGCGAACAGCCGCCGGAATGGGTCGCCGAGGTGCTGCGCAGCGGCGATCGCTGCCAGGCCGGTCCAACCGCCCCAAGCGCGGGGCTGTGTTTCCTGGGTCCGGCCTATCCGCTTGAATGGGGTCTGCCGCCGGAAGTCAGTCTTCCAGAAGCGGGGGAGGGCTCATGCGCACCCGGGTGAAGTTCTGCGGGATGACCCGGGAAGCGGACATTGATCGGGCGGTTAGCCTGGGAGTGGACGCGATCGGATTGATCCTGGTGCCCGGCAGCAAGCGCGAGCTGAGCCTGCCGCGGGCGATCGAGCTTAGCGCTCGGGTGCCGCCGCTGGTGACTCTGGTGGTGCTGTTGGCCGATGCGCCTGAGGCGCAAGTTCGCGCCATACTGGCGGCGATGCGCGTCGATCTGCTGCAATTTCACGGCAACGAGACCGATTCCCAGTGCAAGATCTACGGCCGACCCTTTGTCAAGGCGGTGGCCATGGGCGATGATGATGCTGCAGTGCAGCTAAGTCGCTGGCCGAGCGCCGCCGGACTGGTGCTCGATGGTCACCGTCGCGGTGAACTGGGTGGCCAGGGCCGACCTTTCGACTGGTCGGCGCTGCAGCCGCGAACGACCCAACCGCTGGTGCTGGCCGGTGGCCTGAATCCCGTCAACGTGGCGGAGGCGATCGGGCAAGTTCGACCTTTTGCGGTCGACGTGAGTTCGGGGATAGAAAGCGCGCCGGGGATCAAGGACCCCGAGCGCATGGAAGCGTTCATCAATGAGGTCAATCGTGTCGATAGACAACGTCAGTGAATTGGAACTGAGTCCACCCGCCGATACCGGCTTGCCGGATCAGCGCGGTCATTTCGGTCGTTTCGGCGGTCGCTTCGTCTCGGAAACCCTGATGGCGCCGCTGGACGAGTTGACCAGGGCCTATGCCGCAGCGGTGGCCGACCCGGCCTTCTGGGAGGAGATGGAGCGGGATCGACGCGACTATGTGGGACGCCCCTCGCCGATCTACCACGCCCAGCGTTTGTCCGAGGAGATCGGTGGCGCCCAGATTCTGCTCAAGCGCGAGGATCTCAATCACACCGGCGCGCACAAGGTCAACAACACCATCGGTCAGGCGCTGCTGGCCAAGCGCATGGGCAAGACCCGGATCATCGCCGAAACCGGGGCAGGGCAGCACGGCGTGGCCAGCGCCACGGTCGCCGCGCGGCTGGGCCTGGAGTGCGTGGTCTACATGGGCGCAGTCGACGTCGAGCGCCAGGCCATCAACGTGTTCCGGATGAAGCTTCTGGGTGCGCAGGTGGTGCCGGTGACCAGTGGCTCCAAGACCTTGAAGGACGCGCTCAACGAGGCGATGCGCGACTGGGTGGCCAACGTCGATGACACCTTCTACATCATCGGCACGGTGGCCGGTCCGCACCCCTATCCGATGCTCGTGCGTGACTTCAACGCCATCGTCGGCCGTGAAGCGCGGGCGCAGATGCTCCAGCGCTACGGGCATCTACCCGATGCGCTGGTCGCCTGCGTGGGCGGCGGCTCCAATGCCATCGGACTGTTCCACCCCTTCATCGGCGACCAGGATGTGGCGATTTACGGGGTGGAAGCAGCTGGTCGTGGACTGAGCAGCGGCCAGCATGCGGCCTCGCTGTGTGCTGGAAAACCCGGGGTCCTGCACGGCAATCGCACCTATCTGCTGACCGACGACGACGGGCAGGTAATCGAAACCCACTCGATCAGCGCCGGGCTGGATTACCCGGGAGTGGGTCCCGAACACGCCTGGCTGCATGAGAGCGGACGGGCGAAGTACGTCGGCATCACCGACGACGAGGCGCTGGCGGCCTTTCACAAGCTCTCGCGCTGCGAAGGAATCATTCCCGCGCTGGAGTCGGCTCATGCGGTGGCCTACGGGATGAAGCTGGCCGCCACCATGCGCAGCGATCAGACCGTGCTGGTCAATCTGTCCGGACGTGGCGACAAGGACGTGCATACCGTGGCCAAGCTGGAGGGCATCGGTCTATGAGCAATCGCATCGATGCCCGCCTGGCTGAACTGGCGGCGCAGGGTCGCTGTGGGCTGGTGGCCTTTATCACTGCCGGTGACCCGGCACCGGAGCTGACCGTCCCGGCGATGCATGCGCTGGTCAAGGCCGGCACCGACATCATTGAGCTGGGCATGCCCTTTTCCGATCCGATGGCCGATGGCCCGGTGATCCAGCGCTCCAGCGAGCGCGCGCTGAGCAAGGGGATGAATCTGCGCCGCACTCTGGCGTGCGTCAGCCAGTTCCGCGAGAGCGATTCGACCACGCCCGTGGTGCTGATGGGCTATCTCAACCCCATCGAGCATCTGGGCCTGGCCGAATTTGCCCGCCAGGCGGCGCAAAGCGGAGTCGACGGAGTGCTGCTGGTGGATTGCCCGGTGGAGGAGTTGGACACCTGCGGATCGCTGCTGCGTGATCAGGGCCTGCACCAGATCTTCCTGATCTCGCCGACCACCTCCGGCGACCGGGTCAGCCAGATTTGCGCGCAGGGCCAGGGCTTCCTCTATTATGTTTCGCTCAAGGGCATCACCGGTGCCGGTAGTCTGGCCACCGATGCGGTCGCCGCCAGTCTGGCAGAACTGAAGCACCAATCGACCGTGCCGCTGGCGGTGGGTTTTGGGATCAAGTCGGCCGAACAGGCAGCGGCCCTGGCCAGCGCTGCCGATGCGGTGGTGGTGGGCAGCGCGCTGGTGGAAAGACTGGCCGACGCGATTGACGTCGAGCAGGTCGAAATTGCGGCAACCGCCGTGCTGGCGCCGCTGCGAGCGGCGCTGGACCAGGCGCGCCGAGCCGCGGCTGCCTGAGCAACGAGAAGGGATCGTCAATGAGTTGGTTGCAGAAACTGATGCCCGCGCGAATTCGAACCGAGGGCGGCAGCAAGCGTGCGGTTCCCGAGGGTCTGTGGGAGAAGTGCGACAAGTGCACCGCGGTGCTGTACAGACCGGAGCTGGAGCGCAATCTGCGGGTCTGCCCCAAGTGCAACAACCACATGCCCATCGGCGCCCGCGAGCGTCTGGAGCGCTTCCTCGATCCCGACTCGGGCAGCGAGATCGGGGCCGAAATGCAGCCCCAGGACCTGCTCAAGTTCCGCGACTCCAAGCGCTATAGAGACCGCCTGGTGGCGGCGCAGAAATCCACCGCCGAGCGCGATGCGCTGGTCGCCCAAAGCGGCACCCTGCACGGTCGCAGCATTGTCGCCACCGCCTTCGAATTCCGCTTCATGGCCGGCTCGATGGGCTCGGTGGTGGGCGAGCGCTTCGCCCTGGCCGCCGAAGCGGCGATCGAGCAGCGCTGTCCGCTGGTGTGCTTTTCCGCCACCGGCGGCGCGCGTATGCAGGAAGGTCTGTTTTCGCTGCTGCAAATGGCCAAGACCTCTGCGGTGCTGGCGCGGATGAAGGAAGAGCGACTGCCCTACATTTCGGTGCTCACTCACCCGACCACCGGCGGCGTTTCGGCCAGTCTGGGCATGCTGGGTGATCTGATTATCGCCGAGCCAGGTGCGCTGATAGGTTTTGCCGGGCCCCGAGTGATCGAGCAGACCGTACGCGAAACCCTGCCCGAGGGCTTCCAGCGCAGCGAGTTCCTGCTCGAGCACGGTGCCCTCGATCAGATTGTCGATAGACGCGAAATGCGCAATCGCATCGGCACCCTGCTGGCGCTGCTGATGCAGCTGCCTTCGCCGCCGCCGGAACCGCTTCCCGGTGCCGAAGCCGAGGCTCCGAGCGAGGCCGGCTAGCCTCGGGGACCCGCGTGAAGCAAACCCTGGAAGCGTGGCTGGGTGCGCTGGAGCAGCGCGGTCCGGCACCGATTGCGCTGGGTCTGGATCGGGTCTCAACGGTCTACCGGGCGCTTTGTGATCAGCGCGCCGCAGATCGCGCCGCGCCGCTGGTGTTCGTGGTCGCCGGCACCAACGGCAAGGGCTCCACGGTCGCCTATCTGGACAGCATCCTGCGCGCGTCTGGGATGCGCTGTGGGCGTTACACCTCGCCGCATCTGATCCGCTTTGCCGAACGCATCGTGGTCAACGGGGTGCAGGTGGACGACGCGCTGATCGTTGATGCCTTCGAACGCATTGAGCAGGCCCGCGGCGAGATCGACCTGACCTATTTCGAATTCGCCACCCTGGCGGCGCTGGAAATTTTTGCCGATGCAGCGCTTGACGCCTGGGTGCTGGAGGTGGGTCTGGGCGGGCGTCTGGATGCGGTCAATATCATCGATGCCAACGTGGCGGTGATCACCTCGGTGGATCTGGATCACCAGCATTTTCTCGGCGACACCCGCGAGGCCATCGGCGCCGAGAAGGCCGGCATCATCCGCCGCGCTCGTCCACTGGTGGTGGGAGATCGCCAGCCGCCGCAGTCGGTGATCGCCCATGCCGAAGCTGAGGGGGCTCCGTGCTTTCGCCTCGGTCAGGACTTTGACGCCAAGCCGACTGCGGAGCATCCCGGGCAGGTCCGCTGGCATGCCCCTGATCACCAGAACTGGCTGCTGTCCGCGCCGCCGCTGCTCGGCGAACACCAGATCGACAATCTGGCGACCGCGCTGGCGGCGTTATGGTGCGTCCGTGGCCGCTGGCCATGGGCGTTGGACTCGCTGCAAACGGGCATCAAGCAAACCCGTCTGTCGGGACGCCTGCAGCGCATACCCGCCCACTGCGCCTGCTACGTCGATGTGGCGCACAACCCCGACAGCGCCCGGGCGCTGGCCCGCTGGCTGCAGGCTGAGCGCCGCCCCGGCCGGCGCATCCGCGCCGTTTTCAGCCTGCTCTCAGACAAGGCGCTGGACCAGGTATTGCGGCCGCTGCTGCCGCTGATCGATGGCTGGTCAGTCGCTGGCCTGGAAGGTCCGCGCGGCCGGCCCGCGGCGGATCTGGTCAGCGCGATCAGCGCCGGCAGCAAGGCGTCGGTGCAGTCCTATGCCAGCGTGCAGTCAGCCTTCAGCGCGACTCTGGCGCAGTCCGCGGCAGACGATCTGGTGATTGCCTTCGGCTCCTTTGCGGTCGCCGAAGCGGTACTGCGTCTGCCGCCGACGGCGTCGGACTAAACAGCGCCGCGCATTCTCCGGCTCAAGCTCCCGCAGCTCGTCGCTGAAGCTTCGGCAACCCGTTTCGGGTGTCCTGGCTGAACGAATTCGTCCATCAATCGCCGATTCGGGGTCGAGTTGGCGACCCGCGCCCCTATAATCGCCCCATCGACCAGGCAGGAGATCTCATGGACGCAGCGCTGCGCCAGCGACTCATCGGAGCGGCTGTGCTGATTTTGCTGGCCGTGGTGTTCGTCCCGATGTTGCTCGATGGGCCGCCCAGTCAGGGTGAAGCCCAGGAGGTTTCGCTGGATATTCCACCGCGTCCACTGGAAACCCGGCGCCTGCCGATCGACCCTGCGCAGGTGCCCAGCGAATCCAACACCATCGACCGCAGTCCGCAGCCGGCGCCGATAGCCGACACGCCAGTAGTCCCCGACGCCGCGACGCCGGTGGTGACTCCCGCGCCGCAGCCAGCGCCGATGGCGCCACCGCCGCCGGCTGAACCAGCGCCCCCAGCCGAACCAGCCTCGGTCGATCAGCCTGGTGGTCGCTTCGTGGTGCGCTTCGGCAGCTTCGGCGATCGCGCCAACGCCGAGCGCCTGGTGGGGCGTCTGCGCAACGCCGGGATCAGTTCGGCGATCGAGCCGGTGACCTCCGGCGATCGCACCCTGCAGCGGGTGCGCAGTGGGGCACTGGCCGACCGCACCGAGGCCGAGCGGATTCGATTGACTGCACGCAAGGCGCTTCCTGAAGTGTCAGCGCAGGTGGTGGAACTGGATCTGGCCGACCAGACCGCGTCGCGGGTCAGCCAGCCGGTCGCCTCGGGCTGGGCCGTGCAGGTGGGGGTGTTCAGCACCCAGGAGGCGGCTGACAACCTGGCCGCCGAGCTGCGCAAGGCCGGGTTTGAAGGCTATGTCGAGCGGCTGCCGTCTTCCGGCAAGGTACTTTATCGGGTTCGGGTGGGTCCGTTGGCGCGCCGCGCGGACGCCAATCAGACGCTGGCCGAGCTCAAATCCAAGCGCAAGCTGGACGGGCTGGTCGTCACCTATCCCTGATCACCATGGTCGCGGCGTGGAATTGGGTTGACTGGCTGATTGTCGCGGTGGTGGGCCTATCGGCCGTGGTCAGCCTGATGCGCGGCCTGGTGGTCGAGGTCTTCAGCCTGTTGATCGCGGTCTGCGCAGCGCTGATGTCGTTTTACTTCGCGCTGCCGCTGGCCGACGCCATGCTCACCGGAATCGAACTGCCCCCGCTGCGCCTGGCAGTTGCCGCCGTGCTGATCTACGTCGCCACCTCTCTGCTTGGTGCCATCGTGCTCTATCTGATCCGCATGCTGGTCAAACACACCGGTCTGTCGGGCACGGATCGTTTGCTCGGGGTGGTGTTCGGGCTGGCGCGTGGCGGCGTGGTCATCATCGCGCTGGTCTGGCTGGGACAGTTGGCTGGCCTGAACAAGAGCCCCTGGTGGCTTGCTTCCAGCCTGATGCCGACGGCCGAAGCCTCCGCCGAAAGTCTCTCGCTCTTCTTGCCGCAGTCCGTGCGTGAGATGATTAGCGCCCCTGATCTGGTGCCCGCCGACCCCGAGCCCGAGCCCAAAGCCGAGCCCGTGGAAGCTGAAGCGGCCACCGTGCAGCCAACGGTCTAGCCCGATGTGCGGAATTATTGGAATTGTGGGACGCGCCGCCGAAGTGTCCGGCGCCCTGTACGACGGATTGACCGTGCTCCAGCACCGCGGTCAGGACGCCGCCGGCATTGCCACCGAGGACAACCTGAAGCTGCGTCTGCACAAGGGCAATGGACTGGTGCGCGACGTGTTTGACGTCGAACACATGGCCCAGCTGACCGGAACCATGGGCATCGGTCACTGCCGTTACCCCACCGCCGGCTCCGAGGGCGCCGCCGAAGCGCAGCCCTTCTACGTCAATTCGCCGTTCGGCCTGATGCTTGCCCACAACGGCAATCTGACCAACTCGGAAGCGCTCAAGCGCGAGATGTTCCTGTCCGACCTGCGGCACATCAACACCAACTCGGATTCCGAGGTGCTGCTGAACGTGTTGGCGCACGAACTGCAGGAGGCCTCAGACCGTTATCGGCTCGATGAGGATGCCATCTTCCGGGCGGTGGCGGGCGTCCACCGTCGCTGCCGAGGTGCCTATGCGGCGGTGGTCATGATTGCCGGCTACGGACTGCTCGCCTTCCGCGATCCGTACGGCATCCGGCCTTTGGTGATCGGGCGCAATGCGGCGATGGGAGGCACCGAATGGATGGTTGCGTCCGAGAGCGTCGCGATCGACGTGCTGGGCTTCGATCTGGTACGCGACGTCGCGCCGGGCGAGGCGGTGCTGATCGACACCCAGGGCAATTTCGCGAGTCGCCAGTGCGCGGAGCAGACGACCCAGGCGCCGTGCATGTTCGAGTACGTCTACCTCGCGCGCCCGGATTCGCTGATGGACGGCATTTCGGTCTACGATTCCCGCGTCAAGATGGGCGAGTATCTTGCGGCCAAGTTCCGCCGTACCCTGCCCAACGTGCATCCGGACGTGGTCATCCCGGTCCCGGATTCGAGCCGGCCGGCGGCGATGCAGATGGCGCATTGCCTGGGCATTCCGTATTCAGAAGGCTTCGTCAAGAACCGCTATATCGGCCGCACTTTCATCATGCCCGGTCAGGCGGTGCGACGTCGCTCGGTGCGCCAGAAGCTCAACGCCATCCACCAGGAGTTCCGCGGCAAGAACGTGCTGCTGGTCGACGATTCGATCGTCCGTGGCACCACCAGCCAGGAGATCGTCTGCATGGCGCGCGAGGCGGGTGCCCGCAAGGTGTACCTCGCCTCCGCAGCGCCGCCGGTGCGCTTCGCCAACGTCTATGGGATCGACATGCCCACCCAGGAGGAGCTGATCGGCGCCAACCGCACCGAAGAGGAGATCAACCAGGTGGTCGGCGCCGACGCCCTGATCTATCAAGATCTCGAGGATCTGAAGGCGGCGGTTCGTTCGATCAACCCGGCGATCAACTTCTTCGAGACCTCCTGTTTCGACGGATGCTACGTCACCGGTGACATCACCGCCGAGTATCTGTCCGGGGTCGCCAACAAGCGTGGCCAGCCGGGTGATGCCGAGGACGACCACGATGGCGACGGTGGCGGCCAGCTCGATCTCAATCTGGTGTCCTCGGAACAGGAGCACTGACCGGCCTTCGGCCGGCGACATTCAAGACTATGCAGCGATTCGACCAAGATACGCTGGCAGTGCGCGCGGGCACCGAGCGCAGCCAGTTCAACGAACACAGCGAGGCCATCTTTCTGACCTCGAGCTTCGTCTTCGAGTCCGCGGCCCAGGCGGCCGCACGCTTCTCGGGCGAGGAGGAGGGGAACGTCTACTCGCGGTTCACCAATCCGACGGTGACTGCGATGCAGCAGCGGCTGGCGGCGATGGAAGGCGGCGAGGCCTGCATTGCGACCGCCTCCGGGATGTCGGCGATCCTCGCGACCGTGATGGCGCTGATGAACGCCGGCGAGCACATGGTTGCTTCCCGCGGCTTGTTCGGTGCGACCCAGCAATTGTTCGGCAATCTGCTGCCGCGCTTCGGCATCACGGCCGATTTCGTCCCGGCGAGTGATCTTGCCGCCTACGATGCGGCGATCCGGCCCGAAACCCGGATCATCTTCGTCGAGACGCCGTCGAACCCGCTGACCGAACTCGTGGACATCAAGTCCCTCGCCGAAATTGCCCACCAGCGAGGCGTCAAGCTGGTCGTCGACAATTGTTTCTGCACGCCGGCGCTGCAGCGCCCGCTGGATCTCGGTGCCGACCTGGTGGTGCATTCGGCGACCAAGTATCTGGACGGTCAGGGTCGCGTCGTCGCCGGTGCGGTGGTCGGTTCGGAGGGCGACATCGACGAGGTCTTCAAATTCCTGCGTACCGCCGGTCCGTCGTTGTCGCCGTTCAACGCCTGGGTGGTGCTGAAGGGCCTAGAGACGCTGCGCATCCGTATGGACGCCCAGTGCGCGGCGGCAGCGGAACTCGCTGCCTGGCTCGAGGGCCACGAGCGGGTGGCTCGCGTGTTTTATCCGGGGCTGGAATCGCATCCCCAGCATCGCCTGGCCCAGCGGCAGCAGCGCTCGGGAGGCGCGATCGTCAGTTTCGAGGTGGCCGGCGAGCGCGAACAGGCGTGGCAGGTGGTGGATCACTGTCGTCTGCTGTCGATCACCGCGAATCTCGGCGATACTCGCACGACGATCACCCACCCGGCATCCACGACGCACCACCGCATCGGCCCGGAAGCCCGCAAGGAGGCCGGCATCGGCGACGGGCTGCTGCGGGTCGCAGTCGGGCTCGAGTCGATCGAAGACGTCAAGGAAGACCTCGCCCGAGGCCTGGCGCTGATCTGACGGCGGGCCGGCGCCTCAACGGGTGCCGGCGTCCACGCTGCCGTCTTGCCAGAGCAGGAATTCGGCCCGGTCGTGCCAGTCCGCCAGGACCCAGCGGGTGACTTCGCGATCTTCCAGCCGGTGGTCGTGGCGGGCCGGCCGATGGGTGTGGCCGTGGATGAGGACATCGCATCGCGCCGCCGCAATGGCGGCTTCGATGGCCGATGGTGTGGCATCCATGATCGCTTCGGCCTTGCCGGAGGTGGCGAGGCGACTCTGCTCCCGTGCCTCGACCGCCAGCCGTCGGCGCTCGGCCAAGGGCTGGGCGAGAAAGCCGCTCTGCCAGTCCGGTTTGCGAAGCTGTGCCCGTAGGGCCTGATAGGGCAGGTCATCCACGCACAGGCTGTCTCCGTGCATCAGCAGCAGACGATGCCCGCCGCAGCTGAGCAGGCTGGGGTCTTCCAACAGATCGAGGGCGGCAGCCGTCGCGAACGCACCCCCCAGCAGGAAGTCCCGATTCCCCGCCATGAAGTACGTGGTGACCCCGGCGGCGTGGAGGCGGGCAAGCGCGGTGGCCACCTCCCCGGCGAGGGGGCGATCATCGTCGTCGCCGATCCAGTATTCGAACAGGTCGCCGAGGATGAACAGGCGCTCGCAGGCGCGGGCCCGGCCGTCGACGAACTGGAGAAAGGCGTCGGTGGTCGGCCGGCGGGATTCGCATAGATGGAGGTCGGAGATGAACAGCAGGCGCTCGCCAGCCCCGACCTCCAGGTGTTGCATCAGATCACTTCGGCCTTCACGATCAGCACGTCCTCCGCCGGAACGTCGGCGTGAAAGCCGCGGTTGCCGGTCTTGACGGCCTCGATCTTGTCCACCACATCCATGCCGTCGCTGATCTTGCCGAACACGGCGTAGCCCCAGCCGTCCTGGCCCGGGTGGTCGAGAAAGCCGTTGTCCGCGACGTTGATGAAGAACTGGGCAGTGGCCGAATGGGGTGCGTTGGTGCGCGCCATGGCGATGCTGCCGCGCTCGTTCTTGAGGCCGTTGGCCGCCTCGTTTTCGATCGGTTCGCCGGTCGGTTTCTGCTTCATGCCGGGCTCGAAGCCGCCGCCCTGGATCATGAAGCCGCGGATCACGCGGTGGAAGACGGTGTTGTCGTAGTGGCCGGATTCGACGTAGGCGAGAAAGTTGCGGACCGACGCCGGCGCGCGCTCGGCGTCCAGTTCGATCGTGATCTCGCCGTGATTGGTGTGCAGCTTGACTGCCATGGGTTCTCCGCGGGATTTGGATTAGTTCGATGTCGTTGCATCACCGACGACACGTGCCGACTCGATCACGATCGGCTCGGCGGGTACGTCGCGATAATACCCTACGGTGGTGGTGCGGACCTGTCCGATCTGGCGCACCACGTCCATGCCCTCGGTGACCGCACCAAACACCGTGTAGCCCCAGCCGTCCGGCGACGGGTAGTCGAGGTTGGCGTTGTCCACCAGGTTGATGAAGAACTGCGCGGTGGCCGAATGCGGATTGCTGGTGCGGGCCATGGCGATCGCGCCGGCCTTGTTCTTGAGGCCGTTCTTGGCCTCGTTGCGGATCGGGGCGCCGACCTCTTTTTGTTTCATTTCCTGGTCGAAGCCGCCTCCCTGGATCATGAAGCGGTCGATCACGCGATGGAAGATCGTGCCGTCGTAGTGGCCGGAGCGGACGTAGGAGAGGAAATTCTCGACGCTCGTGGGCGCCTTCTCCGGATACAGCTCGAGCGTGATGCGGCCCGAACTGGTTTCGAGTTCGACCGTCGGGTTGGCGGCCCATGCGGTCACCGCCAGGCAGGCTGCGGCGACAGCGGCAAGCGCTTTGATCATGACTTCAATTCCTCGTGGTAGGTCGAGTGCTCAGGCCGGCCCTTCGTAGACGATCTGCCACTCGCCGTCCCGTTGGTGCCAGTACTGACGCATTCTCGTAGTGGTGTTGAGATCGTTGCTTCGGTAGTTCTGTTCGAAGCTGACGACGATCACGTTGTCGCGACCGGGGCTGCGCAGGATGCTCAACTGAGCGAGCGACACGCTGGCCCATTGCTTGGTCTCATTGATGCGCTCGTGGCGGTCGCGCCAGGCATCGAGGTCGAGCTCGTCGCTGCGGAAATCGCGGGCATAGTGGCGCAGGTAGCGAGCGGTATCGCGGCTCTCCCAATCCTGTCGCCAGGCTTCGAGCAAGTGCACCACGGTCGCACGCTCGCTGCGCCATTGGGCGGGCGACAGCCAATCGATCTGCTGTCCGATCACGACCGGCGTCTGGCCGGGCTCGACGAAGCCCGACAGCGCGTCGAGATCCTGGTTGGCCAATACGACACAGCCGTCCGATGCGAGCGGTGGCCGGGCGTAGGTGTCGGGCGGGGAGCCATGCAGCCAGATGCCATAGCCGTCGCGCCCCAGGCGGCGGTCCCACTCATTCGGATAGTTGATCGGAAACGCACCGCTGCCATAGAACTCGGGCAATTCCCTGGGGGGGATCGACGAGGTCACGAAATACACGCCGACCGGCGTGCGCTTGTCTCCCTCGCGCCATTTCTCGGCGCCTGCCTTGCCCTGGCTGACGTAGTAGTCCGCCACCAGCCGCGGTGTACCGTGCTCGTTGCGGAAGACGTAGAGGCGGGACTTGGCCGTATCCACCAGCACCGCGTGGCGCTGCTCCGGCGCCAGGCCCAGCAGGTCACGGGGCAGTTGATCCGGCAGCGGGCGCTGGCTGCGCCCCCGCAACCGGGCCAGCGCTTCCGCGCGCAGGTCGTTGAGGGTCTGGCTGGAGACCCCCCGAACGCCGCCGATCGAGTCGATCGGCCGCACCCGGGCCATCAGCAGGTCGCCGCGGATCAGGTGGGCGAGCCGAAAGTTGGGAAAGGCCGCGATCAGCCGGTCGGTATGGCCCAAGGCCTGCTCGAGGCGGTTGGCCTGGATTTCTTCGATGATCTGCTGCAGGGCGGACTCCGGGTCCACCCTGCGCTCGTCGGCCGTCGCCGGACCGCACAGCAGCAGCGCTGCCGTGATCGGCGCGAGCAGCCGCAGGAGAAGGTCCAGGCAAGTCCCCATCAACCGCTTACGACCTCGCGGCGGATGTGCCATTGGTCACCATCGTGGATCAACTCGAGGGTCTTGTGGGCAGAGGCATCGAAATTGTAGGAATTGTAGTGCTGGCGGAAGTCGACGGTGGCCGTGTCGCCCCGCATTTTCACCCGCACGTCTTCGAGTTCGACCGTGATCTTGCCCGGCTTGCCGCCGACGCGCTGCCGGCGCTCGGCCTCCCAGGCGGAGCGGGAGCGGCCACCGGGCACCGCGAATGTCGGTGCGTAGAAGGACAAATAGGCCTCCGCATCCTTGCTGGCCCATGCCTTGGCCCAGGCCGCGACGCGACTGCGCACCCGTTGCTCGGCGTCACCGGCCGGCGCCGGATTCGGCGTCGGCGCTGTGGCGGCGGCCGCGACCGGCGCCGCCGCCACCGGTTCGGCGCGCGCCGCGGCCATCGCCGCGGACGGGTCGGCTGCTGTCGACACGAGCTGCCGGACGAGCGCCAGCTTGGCTTCGGCTACCGCGTTGCCGGAATCGAGCTGCAGGGCCTTGCTGTAGGCCTGGCTTGCCAGACGCGAATAGATGTCGCCCAGATTTTCGTGGGCGGTGGCGTAGGCCGGATGGGTGCGGATGGCCATCTCGAGGGCCGAACGGGCCTTGTCGAATTCCTTCTGCTGGGCGTAGATCACCGCGAGGTTGTTGTACGGCTCGGGCAGTTCCGGATAATCGGCCGTGAGGTTCTGGAAGACTTCGATGGCTTCGCTGCGCCGACCCAGCTCGGTCAGCGCGAGCCCCTTGAGGAAGCGAAGCTCCGGGTCCTTGGGCTGATCGGCGAGCCCGCTTTCGGCCTCGGCCAGCGCGGATTCGTATTGTCCTTGCTTGA
>JAGRJL010000143.1 GCA_020442775.1 Lysobacterales bacterium
AGGGATCCACATAGGGATTGCGCAGACGGATGATCCGGGCCAGACGGGGATCGTAGTCAAGCATCTCGGCCCCGCCGCGCAGCGCGCTCAGGGTGCGCTGGGTGCGGGAGAACTCGTTGCGAATGATCGGGAAGATCGCCGAATGCAAATCGCCGGCCAGCGCCGAGTAGTGCGCGGCAATGTCGATATCAGCCTTGGCCATCACCATCTCCACGTCGGCCACCATCACCTGCAGGAATAGCCAGTCCTGGGCCAGCGCGCGCACCCGCTCCAGGCCATAGCGATCGATCGCCGCCTGCAGTCCCTCGCCCACCCCGTACCAGCTGGGCAGGCCGTGGCGGGACTGCGACCAGGCAAAGACCCAGGGAATCGCCCGCATCGCTTCGATCGCGAACACCCCGGCCTTGCGCGAACTGGGCCTGGAGCCGATCTTCATCCGCTCGATCACATCAATCGGCGTGGCCGCGCGGAAGTATTCGGGAAAGCCCGGGGTTTCGTGGATCAACTTGCGCCAGGCCGCCTCGCTGGTCTTGGCGATCAGTTCGGCGATCGCTGTGTACTCCGGATCGGAGGGTGGCGGCGGTGGCGCCAGATCGGCCTGCGCCAGTGCGCCCAGGGCCTGCTCCATGTTGCGCAGCGCGATCGCCCGCACGCTGTACTTGCGGTGGATCACCTCACCCTGCTCAGTGACCCGGAAGCGGCGACCGGCACTGCCCGGCGGCGCGGCCAGGATCGCCCGCTCGGTCTTGCCGCCGCCGCGACTGACGGTACCGCCACGGCCGTGGAAGAAGCCGATCTCCACCCCGAAGCGCTCTGCCACATCGCTGAGCGCGCGCTGCGCGCGGAACAGCGCCCAGCGCGAGGCGACCAGACCGCCGTCCTTGCTGGAGTCCGAATAGCCCAGCATGATCAGCTGCTGATTGCCGCGGCTCTGCAGATGGCTCTGGTAGTGCTCGTTGGTAAACAACTGCTCGAGGATCTGCGGACCCAGATTGAGATCGCCCACCGTCTCCAGCAGTGGCACCACATCCAGCGGCACCGCGCCGGACTCGCTGCGCAGGCCTGAAAGCTGGGCCAGGGCCAGCACACTCAGCACATCATCGGCGGACTCACACATGCTCACGATGTAGGGCCCCAGCGCATGTCGGCCATAGCGGCGCAGCCCTTCGCCGATCGCCTGCATCACCGCGCGGGTGGATTTCCAGGGGCCCTCTGCATCAGGTTCGGCGGCCGCCTCGCTCTGACTCAGCACCTGGTTCAGCAGCGCGCTGCGCTGTTCATCGCTGTCGATCGCAGATTGAGCCGCCTCGGCCAGCGCGGCGCGATGGACGCCGGCATGCTGGCGCACGTCCAGGGTGGCCAAATGGAAGCCGAAAGTCTCTGCACGCCAGATCAGCCGCTGCAGCGGGAACAGCCCGGCCTGACGGCCGCCGTGGCGGTAGAGGCTGATCCGGATCAGATTCAGATCGGCCAGAAACTCGTCCGGTCCGGCGTAGCCGCTGTCCTGATCGGCCAGAGTGGCCTGCAGGCGGGCGTCGATCAGGCTGAGCAAAACCCGATAGCCCATATCGGCATGCCGCGCCGGTATCAGCGCGCTGGCGTCGGCAAAGCGCTCACGATACTCGGCGACCCGCTCGATCACCTGCGGAGAGATCGCCACCCGGGTGGTGGACTGGGTCAACAGACGCGCCAGCGTCTGCACATCCACCCGGTAGCGCCGCAGCGCCAGTTCGCGCTGGGCCCTCAGCGACGAGCGCACGCTGCGCGCATCTACATTGGGGTTGCCATCCATGTCGCCACCCACCCAGGTGCCGAAGCGCACCATCACCGGCAGCTGCTCCCAGCTGTGATCGGGGTAGGCCTTGCGCAGCGCGTCGCCGAGGTTTTCGTAGCAGGCGGGAATTGCGCGGTAGATCACGTCGGACAGGTAGTAGAGGACGTGCTCGCGCTCCTCCTCCACGGTCGGCCGCACCGGCGAATACTCGGCGGTCTGCCAGGTGCTGGAGATCAGCATCTGCACCTGGGCGATTTCGGCGGCGTCCTCCTGCGGGGTGCGGCCGGGATCCAGCCGGTCTACCAGCAGGCGCACGATCCCCTGCTCCTTCTCCAAAATGCTGCGCCGTACCGCTTCGGTCGGGTGCGCAGTAAACACCGGCTCCAGGCACAGCGAGCGCAGGGTCCGCTCCACCGCCTCGGCGCTGACCCCCGACTGCGCCAGGCGCCCCAGCACCTCCTCGGCGCTCCCTGGCTGGGGCGAGGCACCGGCGCGCTGATAATCGCGCCGGCGGCGGATCCGGTGGACGTGTTCGGCGATGTTGACGACCTGGAAATAGGCCGAGAAGGCGCGCACCAGCTCGCCCGCGCGATCCAGATCCAGGCCTGCCAGCAGTTCTTCCAGCGGCGCCAGATTGCCGTGTCCGCTCTCGCGGCGGGCGATCGCGCGGGTGCGCACCTGCTCGGTGAAGGCCAGAAATTCTCGACCCAGCTGATCGGAGAGCACCTCGCCCACCAATCGACCCAGCAGGCTGACGTCTTCCTTCAGCGGCTTGTCCTGTTCGGCAAACTCCACTTCCCTGGCCATCGCGTCCTCCTCCTGCTGACAAGGCTGTCATCCTACCGATTTTGCTGCATTGCAGCGAATCCATCTCAGCCAATCAGGCAGCGAGATCGTCGATAAGAATCGCACTGGTTCGCATTTCGCCGTCGCTGCGGCTGGCCCGCTATCATGGCAGCTGTTGCATCCACGGAAGAGCTCAAATGAAAGGCGATAGCGGCGTCATCAAGCACCTCAACGGCATCCTTACCAATGAACTCACCGCCATCAATCAGTACTTCCTGCATGCGCGGATGCTGAAAAACTGGGGCTACAGCGCGTTGGCCGACCACGAGTACCACGAGTCCATCGACGAGATGAAGCATGCCGATGTGCTGATCGAGCGGATCCTGTTTCTGGAAGGTCTGCCGAATCTGCAGAAGCTGGACAAGCTGATGATCGGCGAAAGCCCGGTGGAGGCGATGCGCTGCGATCTGCAGCTGGAACTGCGCGCGATTCCCGATCTGCGCAAGGCCATCGTCCACTGCGAGAAGGCCGGCGACTACGTCTCCCGCGATCTGCTCCGCGGCATTTTGGAATCCGAAGAAGAGCACGTCGACTGGCTGGAAACCCAGCTGACGCTGGTCGAGAAGCTCGGAGAGGCGCTGTACCTGCAGGGCAAGATCTAGACGACGGAGTGCTGAAGCCTGCCAACGCCGCGCTTTCGGTGTGTTGATGGGCTGAGCCCACAGCGGCTGTCGTCAGCATGGCGGCAGCTGTTCGGCCGTTCGATTGAGATCAGGGACCAATCCGACCAACCCGGCGACCGGTAATTGGCAAGAAGCAGCAGCCCGCGCGGAGACATCAGCGAATCAGCTCTTGCGAAATTCCACCGGTACAGGACAGAGCGAGAGCGCACTGCGGTCAGCCGTTGTAGGGGCCGCGAGCGCTGGCGATAAGGTTTATTCAGCCTTTTGCCGGAGTCGCCCATGTCCACGATCCAGTACCGCCTGAACGGCCAGCCCAGGTCCTACACCGGGGATCCGAACCAACCTCTGCTGTGGCATCTGCGCGACGATCTTGGCCTGATTGGCAGCAAGTTTGGCTGCGGCATCGGCGCCTGTGGCGCCTGCACCGTGCACCTCAATGGCGAGGCGGCGCGCAGCTGTTTGCTGCCGATGGCGGCGCTGGCGGGCGCCGAAGTGCGGACCATCGAGGGGCTGGCCAGCGGCGATCAACTGCACCCGGTGCAGCAGGCCTGGATTGACCACGATGTGGCCCAGTGCGGCTATTGCCAGGCCGGACAGATCATGGCCGCCGCCGCGCTGCTGGAAAAGCACCCTGACCCAAGTGAGCAACAGGTCAACGCCGCAATGAGCGGGATCTGCCGATGCGGCACCTACATTCGAATTCGAAAGGCCATCGCCAGCGTCGCCGGCGACGGCGCGCGGGGTGAGGCATGAATTCCGGCGGTCGTCGCGCCTTCCTGCGCCAGTCGCTCAATCTTGCCGGGCTGCTGGTGGCGGTGGGCGGAACGCCGCGATTGCTGCGCGCGGCGGAGGCCGAATCGGCGCTGGTCGCAGGCCAGATTGGTTCGGTGCTGCGCTTTGATGCCGAAGGCCTGGCGACATTGCTGGTGCCCACCCCGGACATGGGCCAGGGGATGATCACCACCGCCGCGCAGATCCTGGCCGATGAGCTGGATCTGGATCTCAATCAGGTAACGGTCCAGCTGATGGACTTCGTCGGCGAATTCGGCGAGGACGATCGGGCGACCTCCGGCAATTTCGAGCAGGGCGCAGGTGGTTCGCTATCGGTGATGACTACCTGGGTCGCCCTGCGTCGGGCCGGCGCCTACGCCCGGGCTCGGATCGTTGATGCGGCAGCGGCACACTGGCAAACGCCGCGCAGCCAGCTGCACACCGAGGGCGGTCAGGTTCACAACCGCAGAACCGGCCAATCCCTGCCCTACGCCGCCTTCGTCGCCGCCGCCAGCGCCGAACACGGCACGCTCCACCCCTACCACGTCGAGCCCAAGCCGCTGTCGGAGCTGAAGCGGGTCGGGCGCCCCCAGGGCAATGTGCACGCGCGAAAGATTGCGACCGGGCAGGCGCTCTATTCCACCGACCTCAAGGTCCCCGGGATGCTGCATGCCGTCATCCGACGCTGCCCGCACCTGAAGGGCGAACTGGTTGGCTTCGATGCGAGCAAGGCTGAAGCAATGCCCGGGGTGGTCCAGGTCGTCGAGATCAAGCGCGCACCCGAGGATTTGAGCGCGCCGCGCCTGCGGGCGGCTGGTGTGGCGGTGGTGGCGAGGAGCCACTGGCAGGCGCTGCAGGCGGCCAGGGCACTGGAAATCACCTGGGATGGATCCCTGGCGGTCGCAGACGACAGCGACCAGTTGCGCGAGCGCTGTCTGCAGAGCCTGAGCGACGGCGATTTCGAGGAGTTGCACCGCCAGGGCGAGGTGGAAGCCGCGCTGGAAAGCAGCGCGCACAGCATCGACAGCATCTACTTCCATCCGCACTGGGCGCATGCCTGCATGGAACCCAACAACGCCATCGTTGAAGTCGCCTCCGATCGCGCCACGGTCTGGGCCGGGCATCAGTCGATACCGGGCGCGATCAACGCGGTCTCCTCGGTGACCGATCTCAAACCGCAGCAGGTGGACGCCCGGGTGCAGCGGATGGGCTGCGGCTTTGGTCGCAAGTACGGTCCAGACTTCGTTTCCGAAGCGGCGCTGCTCGCCAGCGCGGTGGGCGCGCCGGTCAAGCTGCAGTGGACCCGGGAAGACGATTTCGAACACGACTACTACAACCCTATGGGTGCCTACCGGGTGCGCGCCGGCATCGATCGTGAGGGCAATCTGCGCGCCTGGCATCTGCGGGTGGCTTCCGATGCCCGCTACTCGGTCGCCCCGCAGGAGCTACCGATCGGTCTGGTCGATGCCAGCCTCGGCGAAACACTGCAGATTCCCACCCAGATCAGTCGGGGCGCCTGGCGCGGCCCGCAGCACAACACCGCCGGCTGGGTCATTCAAAGCGCGCTGGACGAACTGGCGGAGAGGGCCGGCATCGACCGGCTGGAGTTCCTGATTCGCCTCTATTCGGGCAAGGCGGTCTTGCGTTCGCCCAACTGGCCCAATGCCGATATCCGACCGGAACGGCACGTTGCGTTGCTGCGCAAGGTGGCCGCCGAGTCCGGCTGGGGCAAGCCGCTGGGCACTGGTCGCGGCCGCGGCATCGCGGTGCACCAGACCTTCCACAGCTGCGCCGCCCATGTGGTGGAGGTGCAGATGCGCGGGGAGCGCGATTTCGAGGTGCTGCGGGTCACCAGCGCCATCGACTGCGGCCTGGCGGTCAACCCGCTGGGGGTCAAGGCGCAGGTCGAAGGCGGCGTAATCGACGGCATCTGCGCCGCCAAGTACGGCGAGATGCGCTTCGCCAACGGGGTGCCGGTGAGCAGCAACTTCGACCGCTACCGCAAGCTGCGCCTGGCCGAGGCGCCACGGGAGATCGACGTGCATATCCTCGACAGCGGCGACATGGAACCGCGCGGCACTGGTGAGACCGCACTGCCGCCGGTGATCCCGGCGCTAACCAATGCAATTTACGCGGCCAGCGGGCACCGGGTGCGGCGGCTGCCGATCATGGGCGCGCACAGCTGACCACGAGTTGATCCTGCTCGGGAAAACGCAGGCCTGCACTCACAGCCGTCGCTGTCGGCAACTGCCATGCTGCTTCGTCTAAGGTATTGACGTCCGGATTCGGGGCGCCGACCACGAAGGAGCAATCGATGAAATACGCCATCTTGATCTACAGCTCGGAAAGCTACTGGGACAGCCTGGGAGAAGCCCAGCGTGAGGCCGTGATTGCCGATCACGGCAAGATGCAGGAGCAGATGCGCGCGGACGGCGCCTTCGTTTGCGGACACCGATTGATGGACACGCCCACCGCCAGCACGGTGGTGCACCGTCAGGGTGCCAGTGAAATCATCGACGGCCCCTTCGCCGAAACCAAGGAACAGCTGGGTGGCTTCTATCTGGTCGAGTGCGAGCACCTGGACCAGGCGATCGGCTATGCCAGGATCCTCTCCAGCGAAACTGCCTCGATCGAAGTTCGTCCGGTGATGTTCAGCGTCGACTGAGCCGGTGAGCATCGAGGTCAGGCTGAAGGCGGCCTACCCGGCCGCGCTGGCGACCCTGCGGAGAATCTGCGGCGAGCTGCAGCAGGCCGAGGATCTGCTGCAGGATGCGGTGGAGCGGGCGCTGCGCAGCTGGCCGCGTGACGGTGAGCCAGAGGACGCGCTGGCCTGGCTGGTGACCGCCGGCAAGCACCGCTGGATTGATCTTCAGCGACGACAGGGCCTGCAGCGGGGCTATGAACTGGGTCAACTCCCTGCCCCCAGCGCTCCGCCACCGGATGCTGAAGCGCTCGACCGCAGCCGGATCAACGACGACTTGCTCAAGCTGATCTTCACCTGCTGCCATCCGGCGCTGGCCCAATCGGCGCAGATCGCATTGACCTTGCGCACCATCGCCGGTCTGAGCGTCACCGAGATTGCTGCCGCCTTTGTGATCGATCCGCGCGCGCTGGAGCAGCGCATCACCCGGGCCAAGCGCAAGATCGCGCAAGCCGCGATCCCCTATCGGGTACCCGACCATCAGGAACTGCCGGCCAGAATCTCGGCCGTCGCCTGTGTCATCTATCTGATCTTCAACGAAGGCTACAGCGCTGCCAACGGCGATCATCCGCTGCGCAGCGATCTCTGCGTGATTGCGATCGGGCTGGCCCGGCAGCTCCATCGCTTGTGTGGCAAGAATCCCGAAGCCGATGGCCTGCTCGCCCTGCTGCTGTTCCAGCATGCGCGCGCCGCCGCCCGGGTCGGCGCCGACGGCGAGCTGATCACCCTCGATCGCCAGGACCGCGGTCTGTGGAATCGTGCGCTGATCGCCGAAGCCAGCGTGCTGATCGATCAGGCCCTGCAGCGCCGCCAGCCTGGCCCCTATCAGGTTCAGGCGGCAATCGCCGCGCTGCACTGCGAATCGGCCAGCGCGGACCAAACCGACTGGGCACAGATTGCCGAGCTCTACGCAATCCTCGGGCGGATGCAGCCAAATGCGGTGGTCACCATCAACCACGCGGTGGCCCTGCTCAAGTGCGGGCGTCGCGATCAGGCCCTGAATCTGCTCGATACCCTGCCAGAGCGCGAACAGCTGGAACACTACCTGCCCTTTCATGTCGCCCGCGGCGCCGCGTTGCACGAACTGGAGCGCCGCACCGAGGCGCTGCTGGCCTATCAGCGGGCCCTGGAACTGGCCCGCAACAGCGCCACCATCCGTCATCTGAGCGGGGCCATCGATCAGATCAGATCCAGCTGAGTCGGCTTTCGCGGCGCCCGGCCACGGTTTGGGTGAGATCTCGCCTGGACCTGGCCCGATTAGGAACTCACCTCGAGCAATCTGGCTGTCGGGAATCGACACCCTGCTTCGTCTAGCTGATACCGGCACTTGGACCGGAGACGATCAGGAGCAAGACATGAGCAACCCGCAGCAGACCCACGGCGCCTTCAGCTGGTGCGAACTGCAGACCAGCGACCCGCAGAAGGCGACTGCCTTCTATGTGGACGTTCTCGGCTGGGAAACCGAGCAAATGGCGATGCCGATGGGCGACTACACCCTGCTCAAGGCCGGCGGTCAGCCGGTAGGTGGAGTAATGCAGCAGCCCGACGGCCCCACTCAGTGGGCCAGCTACGTGACCGTGGACGACGTCGACGCCAGCGTGACCAGGGCGATTGCCAAGGGCGCCACGCTGATCGCCGAGGCAATGGACGTTCCCGGGGTTGGCCGGATGGCCGGCTTCATCGACCCTTTCGGCGCGACCCTGTGGGTGATTACCTACGAATCGGTCAGCAAGCAGAAGGCAGTGGCCGCGTAAGGATCCGCTACACCAGGAAGCTCTGGACAAGTCGTGTCAGCCGCGTTGCGAAAGCGCGGGCGAAAAGCCCGCGTTTTCATTCGCCATCCGGCAACAATGCCTCCATCTCGGCGTTGGCCTGACGCACCGCGACCGCATATTCGGCCCAGCGCTTATCGCTGTCGGTCTGCGGCTGATAGTCCGGCGCAGACACCGGATTACCCGCGTCATCCACCGCTACAAAGGTCATCAGACAGCGGGTCGCCAGACGCCGCCGCTCGGTGCGCACCTCGGTTGCGCGCACTGCTAGACCGATGGTGATGCTGGTCTTGCCGGTCAACAGCACGCGCGCATGGATCTCCACCATCTCGCCGATATGAATGGGCGCCACGAAGCGGATGCCGCTGACCGAGACGGTCACGCAATAGCGACCGCTGAACCCGGCCGCACAGGCGTAGGCAGCCTCGTCCATCCACTTCATCACCGAGCCGCCATGAACCTTGCCGCCGAAGTTGACGTGCTGCGGTTCAGCCAGAAAGCGAAAAGTCAGTGCGGTACGTGCCATCGTTGCGTTCTCCCGATCGGCGCCCGGTGGTCTTGCCGGTTGGCGAAATGCTGCCGGCCTATTCCGCTTGCGGCGAGTCGCCGCGGCCGTAGGCCGCGCGCAGCAGATTGTGAAAATGCCAGACTCCGCTCTCGCGCTTGGGACACAGTCGACCGGCGTGGTACTGGCCCGATTCCAGTCCCCGCTGCACCGCCACGCAGATGTCGATGTCCTCCTGCTGCACCTCGTCGCTGAATTCCGCATCGGCTTCGATCCTGCTCTGCGCCTGCGCTCCATAGTAGAAGTCAAAATCGACCCGGCAGCGATTGGCCGCTAGCGGCACCACCCGATTGGTCTGCAGGCGGCCCGGCAGAATGTTGAGCATCACGTTGGGATAGAGGTGGTAGTAGAAGGCCTCGCCCTCGCCGTACAGATCGGCGCAGTCGCGCAGCGGCGAATACTGCAGCGAATACCACCGATACAGCTCGGTGTCATAGGCGCGGTAGTCGAGCACCTTGGACAGCCCCGGATGCACGTGTGGCAGGTGATAGCCCTCCAGGAAGTTGTCGACGTAGACCTTCCAGTTGCAATCGATGGTGTAGCTCTGCCGGCGATGAAAGCTGAGCGCGTTCAAGTCGATGGGGGCAATCCGCTCGGCGATCCCTGCATAAACCTCGGCGAGCGGCGGAACATCGTCCTCAAGCGCCACAAAGACCAGCCCCTGCCACTGCGCAACCTGCAGCTGCGGCAGGCGAATCCGGGCGACATCGAAGTCCGCTGCTTGCTGCATCTCCGGTGCCGAGCGCAGGCGGCCATCCAGCGCGTAGGTCCAGCCGTGATACTTGCAGTGCAGCGCCCGTGCGCCCTTGCCGTTGCACAGCGCCAATGGCCCGGCACG
Organism: Lysobacterales bacterium; assembly: GCA_020442775.1. Lineage (GTDB taxonomy): Bacteria > Pseudomonadota > Gammaproteobacteria > Xanthomonadales > SZUA-5 > SZUA-5. The sequence continues at coordinate 9,891 of JAGRJL010000143.1, forward strand.
GTGACGGCAGACATTGACCATCGCCCGCAGCTGCTGGTCGGCGCCGCGAACCACGATCACCGGGACCCTGCCGATCTGATCAACCACGTGATCTCCAGGCGCGCTCAGCTGCGATTGGTGGGCGACCAGCTGCCAACTGGCGCCGATCACCCGATCCAGATCTGCATTCAGGCTTGCCTGACCCAGATAGAAGGCCGCAGGCAACGCCGAGGCGTGTTCCAGCGATTCCACAGGTGCGCTGATTGGGTTCATCGGCCGGCTCCTGCCCGGTTGCGCTCAGCACCGGAATTCGGCGCAGACCCCTTAGTGTGCCTGAGCCTTGCCCGGCTTTCGTCCAACTCGTTGGCCGCCGCTTCGACGCGGCTTGCTCACTGCGTCGATGATTCTCGCGATCTGTTCCATCCGCATCGGCTTGGTCATCCACTGATCGACGCCATTGGGCAACTCGTCAGGAACCGGGCTGCCCGAGACGATGACCACCCGGGTACGCCTTCCACAGCGGTTGGCGACACGCGCGGCCAGCTCGGAGCCCAGCTCGCCCCGCTTCAGATGCTCATCAAGCACCACCAGGTCATAGCGGGTACCCTGACAAGCATCCATGCAGGAAACTTCGCCATCCACGCAATCAACCTCGGCGCCCAGTGCCTTGATCTGCGCAGCGTAGAGCAGTTGCAGATCGGGATCGTCATCGACCACCAGCACCCTGGCCCGGTGATCGCTGGCAACCGGTTCTGCCGGCCTGGGCTTGGCGCTGGGCTCAGCCAGGGATAGCTGCAGGATGAAACTCATCCGGGTCCCGGCGCCGAGCTCGCTTTCAACGCTGATCTCGCCGCCCATCAACGAGACCAGATCCTGGCAGATGGACAGCCCCAGCCCTGCCCCAAAGCTGTGCTCGCGACCCCGACTGCCCTTGCTGAAGGGTTCAAACAAGCGCTCTCGGTCGGCCGCGCTCAGTCCGGCACCGCTGTCGGCGACGGCGAAACGGATGTCCACGCTTTCTGCCCTGCTTGAGCGCAGCCGGGTCAGCGCCAGCGATATCTGACCACTGTCGGTGAACTTCAGCGCGTTCGACAACAAATTGGTGAGTACCTGTTGCAGCCGCTCACCGTCGGCCAACACCGTCTCCGGCAGCGACTGGTCCAGCTCCAGCGCAAATCCGATTCCCTTGCTGCGCGCCTGTACCGAGTAGAGCTGCTCCAGATTCAGGGCCAGCTTGCGCAATGACACCGGATGCAGGCTCAGGCGCAGCTCACCAGATTCGGCGCGACCCCGATCGAGCAGATCCTGGGACAGCTGCCCAACTGATTCGGCGGCACTGATCAGCGCGCGCACCATGTCCTGCTGATGGCTGGCCAACGGCGAACGCAACAGCAGGTCGGCCAGTCCCACCACCCCGGCAATGGGATTGCGCAGTTCGTGGCTGGTAATCAGCAGCGCCCGGTGGCGGCTCTCCAGCACCTCCTGCAGCCGTTGATTGGAGCGCCGTTGATTGATCAGGACCGATATCAGGGTCGCGACCAGCAACAGCACCAGGATCAGGATCACCGCAAACAGCTGATTGCGCTCGCGCAGCGCACTGACTCTGGCCTGGGCCAGCTCGGCATTGGCCTGGAGCTGCGCCAGAGTCGATTCCTGTTGAGCGTGCTGCAAACGGATGTCGAAGTCGGCCGCCGCCTGCGCCCTGTTCAGCTCATCCACCTGTTGATCCAGCGCCAGCAAACGCATCGCCAGCGTGGCGATCTGCCCGGGATCGGTTTCCAGCTTGAGCAGGCCTGGAATCACCCGCAGTTCGTCGCTGGCCAGATTGAGCCTGGCAAAATCTTCCTTGGCCAGGCGCAGCTCGGCTCGGGCCAGCACATGGTCACCGGCATCAAGCGCCGCATTGGCCAGCACTTCGTGACCCAGTCCGGTGAGCTGGGTGTTCTCCAACCCCGTCGCAATTTCCAATATCAACCGGCCGTGCTCGCGCTGGGCCGGGACATCGTCTCGGCGCTGCGCCAGCCGCGCCAGTTCCAGGTGGATCTCCGCCAGCAGCTTGGGGTCGGGTGGCCGCAGCGGAACCGCCAGGGCGGCGTTCAGATTCTGCTCCACGCCCTCGAAGTCGCCCAGTTGCAGCCTTGCCCGAGCCTGATTGCGCAGCAGACGGACCCGCATCGGCAACGCTTCGCCATCGGCGAGCGCCTCCAGACCTCGCTGGGCATAGGCCAGGGCCGACTGATGGCGACCCAGTCTGTAGCTCAGGGAACTGTAGGCCAGCTGCACATCGGCGCTAAGCTCACCGTTGGGATGAGCGCTCAACACCAGCTCCGCCTGGGTCAATATCTGCTCGCCATAGACCATGTCATCCAGGGCCATCGCGCCACGGGCCTCGGCAATCAGCCCGCGCACTTCCAGCACCGGATCTTCAATCAGCCGGGCGGCATCAGCGGCGGCGGCACCGGCGTCGCGCTGACAGTTCCAGTTGCCCATCACCCGACAGGCATTCGCTCGGGCCAGCTGCAGCAGCGCGACCTGCCCGGCCTGGTCATTTCCCCCCAGCCGCCCCAACGCCTCCTCCACCGCGGCCAGCGCGCCCTCTGGATCAGTGAGCGCCGCTCGCTCCAGGGGATGCCGCGGCAGCTTCGATGACTCTTCTCCGAAACTCGGTGGCGAGACATCGGCCAGCACCTTTTGCGCCAGACCCACTGCAGCGACCAGGAAAAGCACCGCGCAATAGCCGATGCCACGCATCCAGGCGGATGCGCCTCGCAACCTGCCGACACTGGCGTACTCGGGATGGCCCATCAATAACTGCCCTGCCGATTGCCCCGCGCCTGGGGAGTCCTAGCATAGCCAAAATGCTTCGCGCATCGACAGCGTCGACGGCAATCCACCGCCGCGCTGCCTGCAACCGGCTATGCTTGCTCCGAGCCCCGACGGAAGGCCCATGTGACAGCACGACCCCTGATTCAGCCGGTGATCGGCATTCTGGGTGGCGCCAGCAACGTCGCCACCGAGCACTACTATCGGAAGATCAACCAGTTGGCCAATCAACGGCTGGGCGGCTGGGATATCGCCGAAACCCTGATTGCCGGGATGAATTTCGGCAACATCGAGTACTGCATCCGTCACAACCAGTGGCAGATCCTGCAGGACTATGTGGGCGGCCACCTGGCCCGGCTGGCGGCGGCCCGGGTGGATCTGGTGATTTGCGCCTCCAACACCCTGCACCGCTTTCTGCCGCCGCTGCTGGCCCAGCACCCGCTGCCCTTTCTGCACATTGCCGATCCCACGGCGGCGGCGATCAAGGCCCGCGGGCTGGACCGGATCGCGCTATTCGGCACCGCGCCGATCATGCAGATGAGCTACATGCGCGAACGTTACGAGCAGGTCTTCGGGATCCAGATCGTGGTGCCTTCCGAGCAGGAAATTGCCGAAATCGACCGCATCATCTTCGATCAACTGGTGAAGGATCAGGTGCTCGCGGAGTCGCGGAAGCGCTACCTGCAGATCGCCGAGCGTCTGCGCAACGAACAGGGCGCTCAGGGCTTGATCATGGGCTGCACCGAAATCGCCATGTTGATCAGCCAGGCCGATCAGCCCGATTTGCCGATGTTCGACACCACCGCGCTGCATTGTGCCGCCGCCGTGGACTGGGTGAGCCGGGAGCTGCCGGCAGCATGAGATCGCGCCGGTTCAGCCACAGGGTGGCCTGACCAGCAGAGTCAGTTCCTGGGTCCCGAAGCGCTTGGCCTCGGCGAAGAAGTACCGCGCCACCGCGCTGGTCGGTGTATCAAAGAGAATCTCCAGACTACCCACCGGGGTCTGCGAAGTGCTGACCAGCTGTTCGCTGTCGAACTGCCCGCCCTGTGAGTAATACAGCCGCATATTGGCCGCATTGCTGGCGTAATCGCCGACCCCGATCAGCCAGAAGTGGCCTTCATTGTTCTCCAGCATGATCGGCGCGGCGCCGGCATAGCTGAACCAGAAGGCCATGATCTGATCGCTGCTGTCGCCGTAGGAGCGTAGCGAATATCCCTGCCCGACCTTGCTGGGGTCATACCAGGCGCTGGACGCCTGGCAGGCACTGACTGTGCTCGCGGCATACTGATCAAACAGATCCTGGTCCAGATTGCCGCTGGCCACGATACCGGCCTGCACCGCGGCGCCCATCTCGCCGTACTCCTCCACGCTGAGCAGGCCGGTGTTGGTCAGAATCACGTAGCCGCGTTTGGAGCGTGGGTCATAGCTCATGATCGTGGCGGTGCCGATCAGTCCGCCGGAATGGGTGCGCACCTGATTGCCATCAAAAAACCAGCCCAAGCCGTAGTAGCCGCTGACCCCGGGAGCGAGGAATGCCGGCCGCGCCCTGGCCTGCCCGCCCATCTCCGGACCAATCAGATCAGGCACTCCGGGATCGCCGTCGAAGACGCGCAGAAAGCGGGCCAGATCGACCGCGCTCAGCACCCAACCGCCCGCCGAATCAAAGCTCTCCACCGCGAACGAGCCATAGGTGATTGGCACCTGCCCGAATACCTGATTGAACACGCTGGTCGCGCGCTGGGCACCGCCCTGACGCTGCAGGTAGGGCATTTCTCCCAGCGAACTCAGGCTGCGCAGGCTGGAGCCGATATAGGCACCATTGACCCCGATCGGCTGGAAAATGTGGCGCCTGACGTAATCGGCGTAGGCCAGGCCGGAAGTCTTTTCGATGATGCGTCCGAGAATGATGTACCCGTAGTTGGAGTACTGGTACTGCGTCCCGGTGGGATGCGACAGCGGCAGCGAGGGCGCGTAGCTGACCAGTTCGGCGGCGGTGGCCGGACTGGGCACCTGCAGGGCGGTCGCAATCTGTCTCACCCGGAAGGCCGGATCGACGGTCAGATCGCGATTCCAGCCGGCGGCGTGCTGCAGCAGATCTCGCACGGTGATCGCGCGACCGTTCTCGGGGAATTCCTGCTGGAGGATTTCGCTGATCGGCGTATCCAGGGTGAAGGCACCGCTCTCGACCAGCTGCAGGATCGCCAGCGCGGTGATCGGCTTGCTCAGGCTGGCAATCCGAAAGCGGCTCTGAGGCTCAACTGCAATGCCCTGCAGATCGGCGTTGCGGTAGCCGGCCGTGAGCACCAGTCGATCGTTGCGGATTACCGCAACCGTCGCCGCAGGTATCCCGCGAGCCTGCATGAACGACTGGATCGGCGCATCGAA
>JAGRJL010000144.1 GCA_020442775.1 Lysobacterales bacterium
CGCAGCAAGTGGGCGCAGGCGATGGACCGACTGCGCTGCGTGCGCTACGCACTGCATCTGCTGGCGGAGCGGGCCGAGGACAGGCTGCTGTTTGACTTCCAGCCGCGGCTGGCCAACCTTTTCGGCCACGCCCCCACCCCCGGCAGCAACGAATCCATCGAGCAGTTCATGCTCGAATACTTCCGCGCCACCGCCCGGATCTCGCTGCTCGGCGAGCGCATCGTCGCCCGGGTACAGCAGCGCCTGCGCCCGGCCCAGAGCGAAGCCCTCGAGCCCGGTTGGCAGCGCTCGGACAACCGACTGGAGCTGACCAATACCCGCAAGCCGCTGCAGCCGCTGGGGCTGGTCCACGGCCTGCAATGGCTGATCCGTCGCCCGGAGCTGAGCGCGATCGGCCCGGAGGCAGCCCGCGCCATCGACCGCCTGCTGGCCGCACACAGCCGGGCGCTGCAGGGACCGGTGTCGCGCGGGGTGCTGATGGAGCTGCTGCAGGGCAGCGCCTCACCGATGCGGGTGCTGCGCCTGTGGGCCCGCCACGGCATTCTCGGCGCGATGATTCCGGCCTTCGCGCGGATCACCGGGCGGATGCAGTACGACCTGTTCCACGTCTATACCGTCGACCGCCACACCCTGTCGCTGATCGAACAGCTGGCGCTGCTGCGGCAGGACCGGGGACCGGAAGATCTGGCCCAGCCAATGCGCATCCAGCGCCGCATCGACAAACCCCACCTTTTGTACCTGGCCGGTTTGTTCCACGATATCGCCAAGGGCCGCGGCGGCGATCATTCCAGGCTCGGCGCGGTCGAGGTTCGCCGTTTCGCCCGGGCGCTGGATCTGCCAACCGAGGATCGCGAACTGCTGAGCTTCCTGGTCCGTCAGCATCTGGCAATGTCGATTACCGCGCAAAAGCAGGATCTGCACGATCCGGCGACCATTGCCCGGTTCGCCAAGCTGGTCGAACAGCCGCGCCGGCTGGACTACCTCTATCTGCTCACCGTGGCTGACATTCGCGCGACCAACCCGAAACTGTGGAACGGCTGGAAGGCGCGCCTGCTCGGCGACCTGCACAGCTTCACCGAGCAGCATTTGCGCAGCGAGCAGATGACCCTGAGCACCCCCGGCAAGGCGGCGCGGATTCGCCGCGAAGCGATGGAGGTGCTGCGCGGGGAAGGCTTCGGACGTGATCAGCTGCTGACCCTGTGGCAGGACTTCCCGCCGGAGTGCTTCCAGCGCCAGAGCGTCGATCAGCTGCGCTGGCAGAGCGGAGCCCTGCTGCGTGCCAACCGCGGCGACGACAAGCCGCTGGCTGCGGTGCGCCGAATCGGCTCCACCGGCGCCCGCGAAATCTTCGTCTACACCCGAGATCAGGACGGCATCTTTGCCACTCTGGCGGCCTTGCTGGACCGCATGCATCTGGCGGTGGTGGGCGCGCGGATCTTGACCTCGCCCGCCGGCTGGGCGATGGACAGCTTCCAGGTGGTTGACCTGGATACCCGCTGGACCGACTCGATGAGCCGCAACATCGAGATCCAGATGCGCCTGGAGCTGGCCCTGGCCGAGTCGCCGCTCAAGCCCAAGATGGCCAAGAAGAACCTGTCACGGCAGCAGAAACACTTCTATTTTCCCCCCGAAATCAACCTTCGCGCGCTGGAATCGGGTAACGAGAGCGAGCTGGCGCTGGCCTGCTCGGATCAGCCAGGGCTGCTCACCCGAGTCGCGCTGGCGCTGCTCAGCTGCCGGGTCAACGTCCACACTGCCCGAATCGCGACTTTCGGCGAGCGGGTGGAGGATCGCTTCGTGTTGTCCAATGAGCAGGGCCGAGCGCTGACCAAGGCACAGGCAAGGGAGCTGACCAAGGCGCTGGCCGAGCAGCTGGTCAGCGAGGATGGTTGACTTGGATCAGTACCAGTCGCCAGTTCCAGTGGCCAGAAAGGCGACCGCAGACAGCCACCGCCAATCACACACAGCCAGCGCCAAGCCTGGATTGCCAGAGCAGTACCGCCCTTGGGCCGATCCCGGGCTGCGCGTACACTGCGCAACCCTTTGCCAATCCCCATCATGCCCATGACCACCATGCAATCGCTGATCGAGCAAGCCTGGGAGCATCGCGCCGAACTCAGCCCCAGCCGCCATCCGGAAGGTCTGCGCAGCGCGATCGATGAAGTGTTGCTGGGCCTGGAGTCGGGCGAACTGCGGGTCGCCGCGCCCTCCGCCGCGGGCTGGGTCGTGCACGAATGGCTGAAGAAGGCGGTGCTGCTGCATTTCCGGATCAGCGACAACCGGGTGATGAACGGCGCCGGCTCCCCGGCCTGGGACAAGGTCGATCTGCGTTATGCCAACTTTGATGCGCAGCGATTCCAAAACGAAGGGGCCCGAGTGGTGCCGGGCGCGCTGGTCCGTCAGGGTGCGCACATCGGGAAGGATGTGGTGCTGATGCCCAGCTACGTCAACATTGGCGCCTACGTGGGGCCGGGAACGATGGTCGACACGTGGGCCACGGTGGGCTCCTGCGCACAGATCGGTGCCGGGGTGCATCTGTCCGGCGGCGCCGGGATCGGCGGGGTGCTGGAGCCGCTGCAGGCGGCTCCAACAATCATCGAGGACGGCTGCTTCATCGGCGCCCGCGCCGAGGTGGTCGAGGGGGTGATCGTCGAGCAGGGAGCGGTGATCGGGATGGGCGTCTTTCTCAGCCAGTCCACCCGAATCTACGACCGCGCCAGCGGCAAGATCAGCTACGGCCGGGTCCCGGCCGGCAGCGTGGTGGTCAGCGGCTCGCTGCCAGCCAGCGACGGCAGCCACGCCCTTTACGCCGCCGTGATCGTCAAACAGGTAGACCAGCGCACTCGCGCCAAGGTTGGCGTCAACGAACTCTTGCGAGGTGTGGAATGAGTCAGATCAAGGTTTATGGCCTCAGCAAATGCAGCACCTGCCAAAAAGCGCAGGCCTGGCTGGACCAGCACGGCGTGGACTATGCGTTTGTCGACTACCGGGAGCATCCGATCGGCGCCACTGATTTGGCCAGCTATGCCGAACAGTTGACCTGGGAGAAACTGGTCAATCGCGCCAGCATGACCTGGCGTGGCCTGCCAGAGGCGCGCAAGCAGCCGGCAGACGAAGCCCAATGGCAGGCTCTGGTGGCCGAGTTTCCGGCGCTGATCAAGCGCCCGCTGCTGGTGCGCGATGGTGTCGCCACCGCCGGATTCAGCGACAAGCGCTACGCCGCGCTGTTTGCCTGAACGACCTAGCCGCGCCCTCAGCCCTCAAGCCCAGTGTCGACCGAATGACCAGCGAAACCCAAACTCAGAGCGCCGGCGAGAACGCCAGCAATCCCTGCCTGCAGCTCACCCGCGAACTGATCGCGCGCGCTTCGGTCACTCCCGAGGACGCCGGTTGTCAGCTGCTGCTGGCCGAGCGGCTCAGTGCGGCGGGCTTTGCCATCGCCCACTTGCGCTTCGGCGAGGTCGACAATCTGTGGGCCTGGCATGGCGATTCCGGTCCATTGCTGGCGCTGGTCGGCCACACCGACGTGGTCCCGCCGGGCCCTGAAGGCGAATGGCATAGCCCGCCGTTCGAGCCCAGCGAACGCGATGGCCGGCTCTACGGACGCGGCAGCGCCGACATGAAGGCCTCGGTAGCGGCGCAGTGTCTGGCCGCCGAGCGCTTTATCGCCGAACATCCCGACCATCCGGGCATCGTCGGCCTGATGTGGACCAGCGATGAAGAGGGGCCGGCTACCGACGGGGTCAAGAAGGTGGTGGAATGGCTTGCCGAGCGCAATCAGCGGATCGACTACGCGCTGATCGGTGAACCTTCCTCTGAGCGCAGACTGGGCGACCGGATCCGGATCGGGCGACGCGGCTCGCTGCACGGCTATCTCACCGTCAACGGCGTTCAAGGCCATATCGCCTATCCCCAGCTGGCGCGCAATCCGATTCACCTGCTGGCGCCGGCGCTGGCCGAGCTGGCCAGCCTGCAGCCCGATCAGGGCAACCCACATTTTCCACCGAGCACCTTCCAGATCTACGAGATCGCGGCCGGCGCCGGCGCCAACAACGTGATCCCCGGCAGCGTCTCGCTCAAATTCAACTCGCGCTACAGCACCAGTTCCAACGTCGACAGTATCGAGGCGCAAGTGCGCGCCGTGCTCGACCGCCACGGACTCGACTACACGCTGCGCATGCGGGTCTCCAGCGAGCCCTTTCTGACTGCCAGCGGTCCGCTGGTGGACGCAGTCCAGGCGGCGCTGACCGAAGTGATCGGTCAGCCCGGAATCGCCGACACCGGCGGCGGCACCTCGGATGGCCGCTTTCTCGCGCCGGCCGGCGCCCAGGTGGTCGAGCTGGGACCGGTGAATGAATCCATTCATCAGGTCAATGAATGGGTGCAGATCGACGCACTCGAACCCCTGGCAAAGCTTTACCAGCGCAGCATCGAAGGCCTGCTGCTCGAGATTGGCGCGCCATCAACAAAGGTTTAAAGTGCGCGGCAGTCATGACAGGGGAAGATTCTTGATTCGCGCAATTCGTTGTGCGCCGTTGCTGCTTGCCTTCCTGACCTGGACCACCTCGGTTCTGGCGGAAAGCGGCAGTCCGTCCGCAAGCCACATCTGGTCGGTCTCGGGCGGGCAGCTGCGCATGCGCCTGGATCCCGCCCTGCTGGCCAAGGTCGGGATCGACAGCGTGGATTTCGAGCAGGGACTGGAAACCGACAGCGACCCGCGTCCGGGTTTGGCCATTGTCGACAGCGGCGCGCTGGAGTTCAGCGCCAACAACGACAGCATCCAGGCTTTTGTGGCTGGCCGACTGCCGCTACATGGCGAATTGCGGCTGAGCCAGGGCAGCAGTGAGCTGGCCCTGCGGGGCGCCAGCATCCAGCCCGGAGCCAGTGCGCTGGCGCTGCGGGTCGTCGATGGCGGTGGCGCGGTGTGGTTCGACCTCGATCACCTGCATTTTCACCTGCTCGGCCAGAGCGATGAGTTCCGCGCCTGGAATATCGATATCCGGATCAGCCAGGCGCTTGCGCAGCGCCTGGGGCAGCCGCTGGCCGAAGGCGAGTATCTGGGCCAGGCCGAGTTGCTCACCCGCTTCCGGCAGACCGGCCCGATCGGCGACGACCCCGAATATTGCCAGCCAATCCGCTGGCCCGGCACCCTGATCGACTCCGGAAACCCGGATGGGGACCGCTACGAGGCTGATGTCACCCTGAACGGTGAGTTCCTCAACAATCTGACCGTCAATGCGCTGCGCTGCGAAACCGAAACCCGCGCCTGCGATGGCCCGGGCGGGGTCGATGCGCGAATGGTGATCGCGCCCAGCGCCGAGTTGCGCAACACCAATAACCTCAACACTGCCGCGATTCCCTGGTACCGGAAATTCAGCGGAGTATTCCCACCCTACGGCAACGATCAGCACCCCTTCCTGGTGTGGAACATCTACCGCATCGAGGACGGCGGCAAGCGGCTGCGCCAGGTCGGCCGATCGGCGGTCAAGCACGCCTATCTGACCGCCAACTCCGGCTGTGGTGGCGGCTGTCCCAACACCCACCCGCAGAACAACTTCCAGATCCTGTGGCCCAACTGCCAGGACACCTACGGCACCGGCGACAACGACAACTCCACCCATCTGGGGCCCCGCTCGGAAATACTTCCTCATGCGGTGATCTGGGGTCGCTGTGGCTCCATCTACGACGCGGACTGCAACGGACAGAATGACTTCCCGACCGTGGGTGATTTTGACTACCGCACGCAGATTCTGGAGTCCGCCATCGACCCGGCGCTGCACCCCGGCGCAAGCTTCCACATAGAAGCCTGGTACCTGATCCGCGAAGACCAGAACATCTTCAACAGCATGGGTACCCGGCGCTTCCTGCCGATCTACTCCAGCGCCTGGTTCCTCAGCACCAGCGGCCAGAACTTTGCCCAGGGCCCGATGATCGACAAGTGGGCGGACCCAGCCGCAGTTGGTCAGATGGAGCGCAACCGCCTGCTCAGCACCACGGAGGGGCAGGTCAAGCTTGGGGTCAAGGTGGAGGCACTGGCCGGCGGCGAGTACCGCTATGAGTACGCGCTGGCCAACTTTGACCTGGCCCGCGCGGTCACCAGCGGATTCGAACCCAACCTGCGGGTGGTCTCCAATCGCGGCCTGATCGCGCTGGAACTGCCGATGCCGGCCACTGCCTCACTGAGCAATACCGATTTCTTCGACGGCGACCAGATTCCGGACAACGGCTGGGAGTTCGTTCGCGACGGCGACGTGCTGCGCATTCAGGGTCCACCGGAAAACCCGTTGAACTGGGCGACCATGTTCAGCTTCGGTTTCCAGACCGACCAGCCCCCAGCGCCGGGGCTGGCCAGCCTGCCGATGGCCGAGGCTGGGACGCCCGCCGCCTATCAGATCGCCACCATCGTGCCCAATCGCCCGGCAGACACGCTGCTGGCCGATTCGATGGAGGCAGAGGGACCCTGATAGCGGCTATGGCCGGGACTCTCGACTGAGCCAGCCTGGCGCGGGCGTTGGGGATCGCCAGCAAAAGGCGGTCAGGGCCTGGTCTGCTTTGGCCGGCGCCGAAAGGGCACAAACGGGGGGAAGGTCCACGGTCTCAGGGCCACCACCAGACTGGTGGTGAAGCGCTCGGTTACCGGCAGCCCTTCGTCCTCCTGCGCCAGCTCATCAAACTCGGCGGCGAGTCGATCGATGCTCGCGCCAAAGCGCACCAAATTGGCCCGCGACAGCATGCCGGAGAGGAAAGCCAGCTTCTCGCCGGCCTGATCGAACTGGCTGTCGAAGAAGGCGGTCTGCACCTGGGTCTTGAAGAAGCGCTGCACCGGGCCGTTGCGGCGCCAGCTGAAGCGCCGGGATACCAGCAGGCGATAGCTGTTGCCCGGCAGCAGTTCGATCATCCGCATCCGATCCAGCCTGGCCAGCGCGCGGATGGCCTCATGCTGATCAAACTCGAAATGCTCCAGAATGTCGCCAAAGCTCCACCGATTGAGCACCAGATTGGCCATCAGCAGCAGCTTGATGTCGCCAAACAGCTCCTGCTCCTGACGTATCGACAGCTGGGTAATTGCCGGCGGCTTGCGTGCGCAGCGCTCGAACAGCTCCGCCAGCTCAAGGCCGGCCAAAGCAGCAATCTTCTCCAGCCGGTCCAGGCTGAACTTGTGCTGGGCGAAGGTGCGCTTGATTGCAGGTTCGCTCAGCTCCAGACGCTTGGCCAGCTCTGCGTACGTAAGCCCCTTGGCTTTCAGCGCCCGCTTCAGCTCGTCGACCACTGCTGGGATCTGACTATTCGACATCGTTCTGGTCCGGATGATTGATCAATGTTCGTCGCGAGGCTTTCGATGGCGCCGATCGCGGACCTTGAGATCGGCGAACGCGCGTTTGACAGTACGTTGATTCGAGCGACGGGAGCAAGCCGACTGCGCCCACTGCCCCTCTACGGGCTTCCCCGGCGCTTTTTATTGCCCTCCTGATGCGGTCGGCTACCGGAAATGCGGGCTGGTTTGAGACCGTCCACGATGACCAGCAACCGGCGAGGCGCAGCCGGATCAATCGTCACCCAACCTTTGTTTGCAATGCAGTCGACCCATGCAGCTCGATCACGATTGCGTCGTTTTCCGGGCGCGGGCACAGTGAAGCGGTAGGCCGTGGCGCCAGATCCGCGCCCGCCCTGAACCCAACCACGGTCGCCGTTGGGGCGAGGCCATTGCAACTATCGGAATTCGATCGTGCTGCTCGCCGAGCTCTTCCTGCTGTGTACGCTGGACCCGCTGCGTGGCACCGTGCTGCCGAATCGCTCGGTCGCCCACCAGCCCAGATTCCTGGCCACCGCGCTGATCATCGAACTGGCGATCTGTCGCGAACTCAAGCGATTCGAAGATGGCATGCATCTGGATCACGATCTGCCCAGCTTCCACATTCTGGTCGACCGTGTGCGCGAGGCGATCAAGCGTGCCAACAAGGGATTCACGCCCGATCAGGCCATCGAGCTGACCTTGCATGAGCTGCCCAATCTGCGCGAGGACCTGCTCGACGGCCTGGCCGAGCGCGGGGTGCTGCACACCGGTCGGCGGCGCTACTGGCTGTTCGGCGAGCGTCCCTATCCGCTGCGTTCGCGTCAGGCAGCCGCCGAGGCGATTGAACTGCTGCGGGCAGGCGCCAGCGGCGCTGACCGCAGCCTGCGCAGCATGGCCGCGGCGGCCCTGGCGACCGGATCAGGGCTGGCCACGATCCTGCTGCCGGCGGAGCAGTCCAATCACCTGCACATCTGGATGCGCGAACTGGCGCGGGCACAACAACAGCCCATTGACCCCGAGCAACAGGGTGATGCAGAAGCCAGCGCGGTGATGATTGCCCTGTCGCATGCGCTTTCCGGCTGATCATCGGGTCGATCGTCCCATCACTGACCCTACGCCGGCGGCAAATCTGATCCGAGCACTTGCTTTGCGCTGCCCTCCTCCGCACCATCGCCGCACCTAGGAGCAAGCGCAGGATCACCGGCAAGCAATGAGTTCACGTTACAACGCAGCCGATATCGAGGTGTTGCAGGGCCTGGAGCCAGTCAAGCGCCGCCCCGGCATGTACACCGACACCGCCAGGCCCAACCATCTGGCCCAGGAAGTGATCGACAATGCGGTCGACGAAGCGCTGGCCGGGCACGCCAAGCTGATTGAAGTCACCCTGCACCCCGACGGATCGGTGGAAGTGGTGGACGATGGCCGCGGGATGCCGGTGGACATTCACCCGGACCACGGCGTACCCGGGGTCGAGCTGATCATGTGCCGGCTGCATGCGGGCGGGAAGTTTTCCAACCGCAACTACAACTTCTCCGGCGGTCTGCACGGCGTCGGTGTGTCCGTGGTCAATGCGCTGTCGAGCCGGGTCGAGCTGAACATCAAGCGAGACGGCAGCGAGTACCGCCTGTCGTTCAAGGACGGCGATCCCGATATGCCGCTGACCGAAGTGGGCTCGGTGGGCAAGCGCAATACCGGCACCCGGCTGCGCTTCTGGCCCGACCCCAAGTATTTCGACACGCCCAAGGTATCGGTTTCGCGGCTGCGCCATCTGCTGCGCGCCAAGGCGGTGCTGTGCCGCGGGCTGGCGGTGGAACTGGTCGACGGCGGCAGCGGCGAAAGGGAGCGCTGGTACTACGAAGACGGGCTGGCTGACTACCTGCGCGGGATGCTGGCCGATCAGGCCTACCTGCCCCCGGAATTGTTCGTCGGCCGCATCGAGCGCTCCCACGAGGCGGTGGAATGGGCGCTGGCCTGGCTACCGGAAGGCGAACCGACCCAGGAAAGCTACGTCAATCTGATCCCCACCATCCAGCATGGCACTCACGCCAACGGTCTGCGCAGCGGCCTGACCGAGTCCATTCGCGAGTTCTGCGAGTTCCGCAATCTGCTCCCGCGCGGGGTCAAGCTGGCACCTGAGGACGTTTGGGATCGGCTCTGTTTCGTGCTCTCGCTCAAGCAGCAGGACCCGCAGTTCTCCGGTCAGACCAAGGAACGGCTGTCTTCACGAACCGCCGCGCCCTTCGTCCAGGGCATCATCCACGATGCCTTCAGCCTGTGGCTGAACCAGCACGTCGAACTCGGCGAGCAGATCGCCCAGCTGGCTATCGCTCGCGCGCAGACTCGCCTGAAAACCGAACGCCAGGTGGTGCGCAAGAAGATCACCACCGGACCGGCGCTGCCCGGCAAGCTGTCCGATTGTCAGAGCCAGGATCTGTCACGAACCGAGCTGTTTCTGGTCGAGGGCGATTCTGCCGGCGGCTCGGCCAAGCAGGCCCGGGACAAGGACTTCCAGGCAATCCTGCCGCTGCGCGGCAAAATCTTGAACACCTGGGAAGTCGAATCCGGCGCGGTGCTTGCCTCCCAGGAAGTGCACGATCTAGCAGTGGCGATCGGGCTGGACCCAGGCAGCGACGATCTCTCCGGGCTGCGCTACGGCAAGGTCATCATCCTCGCCGATGCCGATTCGGATGGCCTGCACATCGCTACCCTCCTCTCAGCCCTGTTCCTGCGTCATTTCCATCGACTGGTCAGTAGCGGACATGTCTATGTGGCGATGCCGCCGCTATATCGGGTCGATGTGGGCAAGCAGGTCTTTTATTGCCTGGACGAAAGTGAGCGCAACGGGATGCTGGAGAAGATCGAGCGCGACAAGATGCGCGGACAGGTCAGTGTGACCCGCTTCAAGGGCCTGGGCGAGATGAATCCCTCACAGCTGCGCGAATCCACCATCCACCCCGACACCCGCCGCCTGGTCCAGCTGACCATCGACGGCGAAGACGGCGACAGCGGCGCCCGTCAGGTGCTCGACATGCTGCTGGCCAAGAAGCGCGCCAGCGACCGCCGTCAGTGGCTGGAGACCAAGGGGGATCTGGCGGAGGTGTAGCTCGAGCGAAGAAAGGGCCCAGGAGGAGCCAAGACAGGGCTCAGGGCCCAGGAAAGGCCACCATACGCCGGCGCTCTTCTGGGCCCTGGGCCCTCTTCCCTGGGCCCTTAAGTTGAGGCTATCTGCGCGGCTACCTCCACCGTCGCAAAGTGAATATCGACAATATCCTCCACCGCCTCGGCATAGCCGCCGGCCATGCTGATCATCACCGGCAGACTGGCCTGGCGGCAGGCCTCCAGCACCAGCTGATCGCGCTGGCGCAGGCCTGATTTGCTCAGCTGCAGATAACCCAGCCGGTCCTGCTCAAACGGGTCGGCCCCGGCCAGGTAGATCACTGCGTCGGCCCTGGCTTCGGCAATCGCTCGCGGCAGATGGGTGGCGAGCGCATCCAGATAGGCCGGATCGTCGGTGCCGTCGGGCAGCGGCACCGCCAGATTGACCGATTCCTTGATTGCCGGATAGTTGCGCTCGGCATAGACGTCGAAGGTGTAGATACTGGGATCATCACGGGTCAGCGCCGCGGTCCCGTTGCCGTGGTGGACGTCCAGATCGATGACCAGGCCGCGGCGAATCAGACCCAGGGCCTGGGCGTGACGCAGCGCAATGACGCTGTCGTTGTAAATGCAGTATCCGGCGCCAGCGTCCCGTCGGGCATGATGGGTGCCGCCAGCCAGGGTCATCGCCAGCCCATCGTCCAGTGCCTGCAGCAGCGCGGCGCAGCTGGCTCCGGCCACCCGCCGACTGCGAATCGCCATCGACGGTGTCCACGGAAAGCCGATCCGACGCTGTTCGGACTCACTCAGTTCGCCGTGCTGGACCCGCTGCACGTATTGCGGGCAGTGCGCGCGCAGCAGCATTTCGTCACTGGCAGCTTCGGGTTCGCGCAGAAGCACGCCCAATCGGTCCGCAGCCGAGCGCACCCGCTCATAGAGCAGGCGGTATTTCGCCATCGGAAATCGGTGCGCCGGCGGCAGCGGCAGCTCGAAGCTGACGCAATGCCAGACTTCGAGCGCCACCGTCGATTCGGCCTAGTTCAAGGCGGACTGAGTGCGCTCGCGCTCGGCCTGCAGCTGCTCGGGGCAGCGTTCACCGTAGCTGGCCAGATACTCACCCACGGTCGCCAGCTCGGCGCGCCAGCCGTCCCGATCCACCGCCAGCAGCTGCTGCAGGGTGTCCGCGTCCAGCTGCAAGCCGCTGGTCTCCAGCTCGCCCTCGGCAGGCAGGATACCGATCGGTTCTTCGCGGCCGGTTGCGCGGCCATCGCAGCGATCGATCATCCACTGCAGCACTCGTAAATTGTCGCCAAAGCCCGGCCACATAAAGCGCCCTTCGGCACTCTTGCGGAACCAGTTCACGTGGAAAATCCGTGGCGGGTTGTTCAACTCGCCGCCGACGCGCAGCCAGTGCCGCCAGTAGTCTCCGAAGTTGTAGCCACAGAAGGGCTTCATCGCCATCGGGTCGCGGCGCACCACGCCCACTGCGCCAGTCGCCGCTGCGGTGGTTTCGCTGGCCATCGAGGCACCCACCAGCACCCCGTGGGCCCAGTCGCGCGCTTCAAACACCAGCGGAATCAGCGATGCGCGGCGCCCGCCAAAGACGATCGCGCTGATCGGCACCCCGGCCGGATTGTCGGCCTCGGGCGAGAAGCTCGCGCACTGACGCATCGACACGGTGAAGCGCGAATTGGGATGCGCCGCCGGTCCGTTGCCGGACTGATAGTCGCGACCCTGCCAGTCCTTCACCGGCTGGTCGTCGGACAGTCCCTCCCACCAGGGACGGTTGTCAGCGGTCACCCCGACGTTGGTGAAGATCGCATCACGGTCGAGCATCGCCACCGCGTTGGGGTTGGTCTTGGCGCCAGTGCCCGGGGCCACCCCGAAGAAGCCTGACTCGGGATTGATCGCCCAAAGCCGACCGTCCTTGCCCGGGTGCATCCAGCAAATATCGTCGCCCACCGTCCACACCTTCCAGCCGGGGTGGGTCTCGGGCGGGATCAGCATCGCCAGGTTGGTCTTGCCGCAGGCCGAAGGGAATGCCGCGGCGATGTAGTGGGTGTCACCCGCCGGGCTCTGCACGCCGACGATCAGCATGTGCTCGGCCAACCAGCCCTGCTCGCGTGCCTGCCAGCTGGCCAGGCGCAGGGCGTGGCACTTCTTGCCCAGCAGCGCGTTGCCGCCGTAGCCAGAGCCATAGCTCTTGATGGTCAGCTCTTCGGGGAAGTGCATGATGAAGCGGCGCTCGGGATCGAGTTCGCCGATGGAGTGCAGGCCCCTGACGAAGCTGCCCTCAGCCTCGATCCGGGCCAGCGCCGGGGCGCCCATGCGAGTCATCAGCCGCATGTTTTCCACCACGTAGGGCGAATCGGTGATCTCCACCCCGCAGCGCGAGAATGGGGAATCGATCGGTCCCATACAGTAGGGGATCACATACATCGTCCGTCCGCGCATGCAGCCTTCGAACAGGGCGTCGATCTTCTCGTGCGCCTGGCCGGGATCCATCCAGTGGTTGTTGGGCCCGGCGTCTTCGCGACTGCTGGTACAGACGAAGGTCAAATGCTCAACCCGGGCGACATCGGAGGGATCGGAGCGGTGCAGATAGCAGCCCGGGTGAGTCTGCTGATTGAGCTCGAGCAACTCGCCGGTCGCCAGCATCTGCGCCTTCAGCGCCTGACTCTGCGCCTCGGAGCCATCGCACCACACCACCTGATCCGGCGTCGTCAGCGCGGCAACATCGTTGACCCACTGGTTCAGGGAATCTAGCTTGGAAGCCATTTCAACCTCTAAAATCAATTACTTAGAAAATTTCGCCAGGGGCTCGGAACGGCACCATAGCGGTGACATGGGGGCATTGCAAGTTTGTTGCAAGCGCAATCCTGTTCGACCCTACCCGATGCCGCTGTTTGACCTGCTGAGCCGGCCCAGCCGGGGCCAATCGGATCAAGCAGATTGCGACCAAAGCTCTACCGCTTCGTCAACTACGGTCACCTTTGCGAAGCTGTCTGGGAACCACCGCTATCAGCCGCTATGCTGCGGTGTGTCAGCAATGGGAATTCAAAGCATGGCCAAGCTCAAGCGCAAGGACTACGACGAAGCAATGGAGCCGCTGGCAGTCGAGCTCAACCGGCTGCAGCGCTGGCTGGCACACACCGGCCAGCGCATGATCGTGCTGTTCGAGGGCCGTGACACCGCCGGCAAGGGTGGCGTGATCAAGGCGATCAGCGGCTGCCTCAATCCCCGATCTTGCCGGGTAGTGGCGCTCAGCAAGCCTACCGAGCGCGAATCCAGCCAGTGGTACTTCCAGCGCTACGTGAGCCATTTGCCGGCCGCCGGCGAACTGGTCCTGTTCGACCGCAGCTGGTACAACCGCGCCGGGGTGGAAAAGGTGATGGGCTTTTGCACCGAGGAACAGCACCGCCGTTTCCTCGAAGAATGCCCGGTGTTCGAGCGCCAGCTGGTCAGTGACGGGATCATCCTGCTCAAGTACTGGCTGGGTTGCGATCAGAGCAAGCAGGAAGAGCGCTTTGCCGAGCGGATCGAAGACCCGGTCAAGCGCTGGAAGATCTCCAGCATAGACCTGGCCTCGCGCAAGCTCTACGACGACTACACCCGCGCCCGCGACGAGATGCTCAAGGCCACCCACACCAGCGATGCGCCGTGGGCGTTGGTCGATATGAACGACCAGAAACAGGGACGCCTGGACGCCATCCGTCACCTGCTCGATCAGGTGGCCGATATCCATGTGGAACCTGAGGCCATCGAACTCCCGGCACTGCCCAAGGCGGCCAGCAAGGAGCGCTACCCCAAGGGCGTGCCGAAGGTGAAGCGCTGCAGTTGGGATTAGGTCAGGACCAGTGCCTGTGGCCAGTTCCAGTAGCCAGAGAACATCGAGCTCGCACGTTGTCACAGCGGATCAATGACCAGGGCAGCGCGCGTCACGTGTTTCGCGGGCGGCCTGGCCTTCCTGTTGCTGGCCGGCTTGAGTCTGCTCTGGTCCTTCTCCTCCATGAGCCTGGCGTTCACCACGTGCAGCGAGGAGCACTCGCTGTTTGCTGATCTGGCGAGGTGCCGACAGCCTCATATCGCCTTGCTGGTCGTGGTCTTCGCAGCTACGGGGGCAGGAATTGCATTCTATTTGTGCTTCAGCGCCAGCAGCCGCAGCGAGGGCAGCTCACAAGGCAGGCCGCGCTAGGGAGCCAGCAACCGCGGACAACCCGCGGTTGCTCAATGCATGAAGAAGGGCAGCCCGCGGACTGGGCAGCTGAACGTCGCGAGGGTGTATCAGGCGTTCGCAACCGACCGAAAGACCCAACTTCGACACTATCGCGATTGGTGCGGTTCGTTCCTCACCGCATCCTACGAAAGCAGCCCGCGTAGGATGTGGTGAG
>JAGRJL010000009.1 GCA_020442775.1 Lysobacterales bacterium
ACGATGTCGGCGCTGATCAGCGGATCCGGGTCAAAGCCCAGCGGCAGCTCGCTGAGCGACTGATAGCTGCGTAGCAGGAGCCCGACCGCACCCAGCAGCGAGCAGGCCAGGGCAATTTCGACCACCATCAGGCAACCGAGCGCGCGCTGGTCGCCGCGGCCCGGAGTGCTGCGCGGATGACTGGGCGAAGCCTTGGGAGTCGCCCGCCATGCCGGCCAGGCGCTGAGCAGCAGCACGCTGGCCAGGCTGAGAGCGATCGCCACAGCTGCCGATCCGGCATCGATCCGAGCGCTGGCCAAACGGGGAATTGGCCATGCTGCTTGAGCCTGAAACAGGGTCACCAGGCCTTCGGCCAGCGCCAGTCCCAATAGCCCGCCGGCCAGACCGAGCAGCAATCCCTCGCCCAGCAACAGCTGCAATAGCCGGCCGTGGTTGGCGCCCAGTGCGCTGCGCACTGCCAGCTCCTGCTGGCGGCGACTGACCTGAACCAGCATCAGCGCCGACACATTGGCGATCGCCAGCAGCAGCAGGAGAGAGACCGCGCCCAGCAGCGCCCAGAGTCCGTCGCGGGCCGACTGCACCAGCAGATCGCGTAGCGGTACCGCGCTGAGCAGCTTGTGCGGGGTGCCGTTCTGTTCGGCCAGCAGCGCCGAGCGCTGCGCCAGCTCCAGCGCGCCGCTGCGCAGATCCACGTCCGCGCGAAGCCGGGCCATCACCTCAAAGTTGTTCGAGCCGGGCGAGCTGGGTGCCCACGGCGCGAACGGTGGAATTGGCGCCCATAGCTGTGGGTTGCGTTCGCGCACATCGGCCTGCGCAGGCGCCACTCCGACGATCTGCGCGCTGACGCCGGACAGCATCAGGCTGGTACCCAGCACCGCCGGATCGGCGCCGAAGGCCCGGTGCCAATAGCCTTCTGCGAGTACCACCACCGGCGCGGCGCCAACCGCATCGTCGCTTTCCTGCAGCAAGCGACCCAGGATCGGTTCAGCCGCGACCACCGCGAAATAGGGTGATTCCACCAGCTGCGCCTGCAGCCGCTGAGGCTCGGCCAGATCGGTGCGATCCATCGCGAAATCGTCAAACACCGCCGAGATCGCCTCCACCCCGGTCAGGGTCTGGCGCAGCTCGACTACATTGGGCAAGCCCAGGCTGGCGCTGCTCGAACCCTGCCGCACCACCGAAATCACCCGCTCGCCGCCGGGAACCTGCAGCGGCTGCAGCAGCACCGCGTTGACCAGGGTCCAGACTGCGGTCACGCTTGCGATACCCAGACCCAGCGTGCCAATCACCGTCAGCGAATAGCCACCACGTCGCCAAAGCTGGCGCAGGGCGGCGCGCAAAGCATCAAGCTGGACCAGCATCGGCAAAGCTCCTGTTCGGGTCGGTCTGGAACAAGCAGGAAGCGTGCCGCGGCTAAGTCATTGTCTTTTGGACCCGGCGTTCAATCACCGCGTCCGCTTTCGCGCAGGTGATGGCGCTATTGGACGGCCAGATTGGGCACCGATTCTGTCTCCCGAAGGTAGTAGGAGTCCCACACCACCTGCCAGTTCTGGCCACCGTCGCTGGAGCTTTCCGCCATCTGCCGAACCTTGTTGGAGTCGATCCTGGTCCAGGTCCAGCGGCTCATGTTTTGCGGGTTCTCCAGGTTTTCCAGCACCATCGCGCCCTCGCGCAGCCCGCCGCGCAGATCCGGCCAGCCGGCAATGTTGCCGGTGTTGTCGCGATAGGTCTGGGTCCAGCGGTCGCTGGCGCTGTCGTAGTAGTTGATGCTGAAGCCCTTGGCGCCGCCGCCGGCTGACTCCCAGCTTTCGGTCAGCATGCAGCCGTCCAGGGTCTTGACGACCGTGTTGCGACCGAGCGGCTGGTCGGTGGGGCTGACCACCCGCCACTGGCCCAGCCAGAAATCAAAATCGCGATATCGGGCGCTGGTGCAGGGCGTGAGCGCCTGCAGTGCGGCGGCAAAGGCGGGCTCGCTGCGAACGAATTCAAAGGCTGGATTGGACTGCAGATTGCGCAGCAGCCCGCGCGAGGGCCCCAGCGCGACCATCTCGTCGATCGCGGCAAACATCGCCGAACGATCCTTCGCCTGGGCATGCGCGCGGGCGATGCCAAACAGTACCGGTGGCGCCGGCTGACCCAGCTCGCGGGCGCGGGAAAAGGCCGCGAGCGCCTGACTGGTGTCGCCCCCGGCATTGAGGGTGCTCACACCCAGCTGGTACCAGGCCGCGGGATCATCGGTTTGCTGCTTGGTCAGCTCGGCATACAGCCCTTGCGCCAGCTGCCAGTCCGCAGCGGCCGCCGCCCGCGCCGCGCGCTGCGCCAGATCGTCCTGCTGGGCCGCGGCGCCGCCCGCGAGCAGCATTGCCAGGAGCAGCCAGCGCGGGTGAGGGGAATCGGGTCGCATGGTCAATCTCCAGTTTGTGGTCGCGCGAATGCGTTGACCAGTCTGCTGGGGTATATGCGGGCGCGCTATCAGATTCCTGCGCGATTGCCGGCCGGTATCCGCAGGCCGGCTGCGATCGCGCTGGGACTGCCGCCGAAATAGCGCTTGAACTGTGCCGAAAAGTGGCTGTGACTGGAGTAGCCCAGATCGAGCGCCAGCTGGCTCAGATCGGGCCCACTACCCAGCGCGCGCAGGCCGTGGCGCAGGCGTAGCGCGGTGCGGTAGGCATGCAGCGAATGGCCGGTCCGCTGGCGGAAGGCGCGAGCCAAATGAAAGGGCGAGCAGTCGGCTTGGCGGGCGATCTCGCTGAGGCAGTGATCTTCCTGATAATGCGCGGCCAGAAAGGCCTGTGCCTGGCGCACCGAGCGGCGGGCGGATGGCGAAAGCGGCTGCCCGCCAAGCGACGGCTTGGAATCTTGCTGCAGGCCAATCAGCGCGCGCA